>JANXVQ010000077.1 GCA_025351545.1 Spirosoma sp. | reverse complement strand
GTTCGGTACATCGTCAAAATCAAGGTTTAAGATGCAGATTCAACGCAAAAAACTGGACCCACTGGCGGTGCGTTTTGCCGCAACGATGCTTATCCTGGCTAAAGGCAGCACCACCACATTAGCCGTTAAGAATTCCCTTCGCCGACAGGGTTACGAAGCCCGTCAAGCCGACGTATCGCAATGGCTTTTCGTGATCAGCCTTTGGGAGAATTGGACGATGGACGGAAATGGCCGGTACCGTGTTTTTCATTTTCAACAGTTCACACCCTCGTTGCAATGAGTCGTATTTCGCGAAAAGCTATGCTTAGATCATTTTTCATACTATCAGGAACGGTGGCACGGATCTTAGCGAAAGCCCTGAGAAAACATGTAATCAGAGTGCGCAAAAATATTTTCATAAAAAAAGAACAACATAAAAAGGTTACGTTCTTGTGTATGTAATTTTGATACGAACAATAAACAACTGCATCGGCGATCCGACACACTAAATGAACACTCTTCTTTCCGCCCCCCGTGTTTCCCGCCCGGCCCTTGCCAGTCTCTTACACTGGCAGGAGCCGCTGGCTACCCGGCTGCGCTTTCGGCACGCCCTGCCCGGTATGGTGGCTAACCGATTGCTCAATGTTGAGTTGGGACTTTATTTGCTTGCTGAGTTGGTTCCATTGGCACCGCCACAGGTTCTTCCCGACCTGCTTAACGGCCAAGGATCGGTTTATCGGCATCGGCCAATCTGGTCACCCCGGCAACACCGGGCGTTGGGTCAGGCCCGCCAACTGCTGGCTCCTTACTTAGACCGCACGGCCTGGTTCAAGGCGTTAGACAAATATTCTAACCTCTCGCCTGAATTACGCGCCTTCAATTTCAAAGGCGATCTCCGCACCGACGTCAGCGGGTATTTGCTTCGCGAGCGGCTTGGCATGTTTGCCCGAGCATTGGCCTGATAGGAATAAGACTCGTAATCTGTATCGGGATAGATTTGAGTTAAATCTCCCCTGTATGACCTGATCTGGTTTTGGCCAATTACTTCTGTTTTTAGGGCAATCAAATCTATTTTCTTTTGGGCAATTTAAATTAAGTGCATTACGGGGAGAACTGTGAATGAAAGGATTGGTGCAGACGTACTAAATGTGCTAATTTGTGTGCCAGTCCAGCATTCACCCTACTCTTTTTATGAACAGACGGAATTTTGTTAAAGCCAGTTCAGTCCTTTCTCTCTCTGCGGCTGCGTTGACAGCCTGCTCATCACCTAAATCGGCCAGTACGGAAAATGATTCCGCTCCGTTCGTTGACGAATTTGCGCTCAACGAATTAACCATCAACGACCTGCAAAAGAAAATGCAGTCGGGCGAATACACCTCCGAAGCCCTCACCCAACTCTACCTCGACCGTATTCAGGCCATCGACAAAAAAGGACCCCACCTGAATGCCGTGATTGAACTCAACCCCGATGCCCTGGCGATTGCCAAAACGATGGATCAGGAGCGAAAAGCCGGTAAACTTCGGGGACTTATGCACGGCATCCCGATACTCATCAAAGATAATATTGATACCGGCGATCAGATGATGACGACTGCCGGAGCCTTGGCAATGGAAGGCCATAAAGCGACTAAAGACGCATTTATCATCGTCCAATTGCGTAAGGCCGGCGCGGTCATACTGGGCAAAACCAACCTGAGTGAGTGGGCCAACTTCCGGTCAACCCGTTCCAGCAGCGGCTGGAGTAGCCGGGGCGGTCAAACCCGAAATCCCTGCGTACTGGATCGAAGTCCGAGCGGTTCCAGTTCAGGCTCAGGCTCGGCAACATCGGCCAATCTGTGCGCTGTTGCGGTGGGTACTGAAACGGACGGTTCCATCATTGCCCCCTCGTCTCATTGTGGGCTCGTCGGTCTCAAGCCAACAGTAGGGCTGGTTAGCCGCAGCGGAATTATCCCCATTTCCCATACGCAGGATACGGCTGGACCGATGACCCGAACCGTAACCGATGCGGCTATTTTGCTGGGTGCGCTGGTGGGCGTTGACCCAGACGACGCCGTTACGCTCGAAAGCCGTGGCAAGAGCGTAGCCGACTATACCCAATTTCTGAAGACAGGGGGTTTGTCGGGCAAACGTATCGGCATTGAAAAATCGTTTCTGGAAGGGCATGAGGCCGTCGTTGGCCTATACAAAGCGGCTATTGAGGTACTGAAAAAACAGGGCGCTACCGTTGTAGAAGTCGAGTTGCGGAAAGGACTTCAGGAGATAGGCGGGGCTGAATTTACTGTACTGCAATATGAGTTTAAAGATGGTGTAAATCGTTACCTCTCGAAAGCCAATGCCCCCGTTAAATCTTTAGCCGATGTGATTGCCTTTAATCAAAAGAACCCGGCGAAAGCCATGCCTTTCTTTAAACAGGAAACGCTGGAAAGCAGTGAAACCAAAGGTGATTTGTCGAGTAAAGAATACACCGAAGCACTAGCTAAAACGAGAAGTTGGCGCCAACGTATCGACCGGCTGATGGCTGCCAATAAGCTGGATGCCATTGGCGGCACGAGCATCGGCTTTGCAGGTTGCATTGACCTGATCAACGGCGATTATGACACCGGCTTTTACTTCTGCCCACCAGCTGCGATGGCCGGTTATCCCCACCTGACCATCCCGATGGGCACCGTTCACGGCTTGCCGGTTGGCTTTTCGCTCATCGCCGGAGCGTATCAGGAAGGCGCGTTACTAGCAATGGGCTACGCCTATGAGCAAGCCTCCAAAAAACGGGAACGGCCGGCGTTTGTGAGGTCGTTGATTCCGGGTTGACAATGAAGGAAGATTCTTTACTTTAAGATCACAACGGATTTCTGGGCTAGTAAAGCGGGCTTAAAGGTTATCGGTTAATCTATTGTAAGGTTTCCCGCAACGACTCCGGCGTCAGTGGGCCTTGGTGGGGAGGCTCGTCAGGTTCAATGCGAACAAATTTATTCCGGCCACTGGGATAGGCCAGCAGTTCCGCCGACTTGTCGCCATTGCGGAGGTTAATCATAATTTCACCAACCAGTCCGGGGCGACGTGTGATAGATCAATTGTCCTGTTACGGTAAGCAACATGGCGATATCGAGAGCTGACAGCACCGTTTGATGATTAGGAGCAATGGCACCATCCTCGCCCCAATTATCAACAAGGTGCTGATAAGCAACAATGGCAGTTAAATGCTAACGATTTGACGACGGCACACCCAGAGCCTCAACGGAATGAGTTGTGTTGATTTCCTGCGTCAAAATATCCTGTGCGAAGTCAAGAGTATCAAACATAAGCTGGCCGAATCCTGAATTCTGTTTCCAT
>JANXVQ010000070.1 GCA_025351545.1 Spirosoma sp. | reverse complement strand
GCACGAAGGCTACACACTTCGCTATCGGGACCAATATAAAGATGCCGATTGGGTCGCCTATCCGTTACTAGCCTACGAAATAACCGGCGATGCCGACCGGAAATACGAGCAATTTAAACCCGACCCAACCGTTGCGAACGGCACGGCTCTCCCATCCGATTATACCCGTTCGGGTTATGATCGAGGCCACCTGGCCCCGGCTGGAGATTTTAAATTTTCGCAGCAGATCATGCGCGAAACTTTTTTCATGAGCAACATTACTCCCCAGGCACCCCAATTTAATCGGGGTATCTGGAAAGAGCTTGAAGAATTGGTCCGAACCTGGGCTTTACGTGACAAAGGCGTTTATGTGGTTACTGGTCCCGTTTTGAAGCCCGGCTTGCCAACAATTGGGAAAGCCAACGAAATTAGCGTACCAGAAAAGTTTTATAAGATCATTCTGTATTGCAACAAGCCCGATATTCGGATGATCGGTTTTTTATTAGACAACGAACAGTCAAGCAATTCATTAAGAGAATTTGTGGTGCCAATTGACCGAATTGAGCAATTGACAGGCATCGACTTCTTTCCTAAAATTCCCGACGATCTGGAGCGAAAATTAGAGAGCAAAGGCCGGGATGAAGTAGTGGCCGAATGGTTCTTGAATTGAGACAGCCGACGATGTCAATAGCTTTGTTAGCGACTAAAAAACAGCTTTATTGATTAGTTGGCGAGATAAGCATTGGCGTTTTTCCATCCGTAATAATAATTTTCGTATTGGGCGATGTGGCCAATTGCCTAAACGCTTCGATGGTTTCTTAACAGACAAATACACGCAAGGCTTACGTTTTCTGCTTCTTCTTTTTAGCGGCTGGGAACAGAATATTGTTGAGAATCAGGCGATAACCCGCCGAATTTGGATGAAGGTTGAGGTCGGTGGGTTCCTCTCCAATTTCGTGCCGGTAATCTTCGGGGTCGTGGCCACCGTAGAATGTGAAGAACCCCCGACCATAGGGTGCATGGATATATCGAGCCTCACCTGCCGAGCGATTTTCGGCCAGAATGACAACTTCAGGTTTGATATACGCTTTCTTGAAAGCCGTTGTCTGGCCCATGAATCCTTTTATGACGTTGGCATGATTCTGCGTCAACATGGTTGGAATAGGATCATATTTTGCCGAGAACTGGAACAACGTGAAGTAATCATTGTGTTCGCTCAGACCGCGTTCTTCAGGCTGATTGTCAATGTTGGAGAACTCAATCAGGTACGGATTGGTATAAACCTGAAAGTTTCTAAACGCCATTGTCTGACTATAATCCAGCTTGTTGTTGGCGTTGGGGTCGGCGGGGTCGCCATCATAAAAGCTATCCACAATGTCGGTGCTATGGGCAGAAAGGGCAATGTCATAGGTATCGGTCGCGTTGCACATGGCGAACAGATAACCTCCACCAAGCACAAAATCGCGAATTTTCTGCGACACCGCCAATTTCAGTTGCGGCACTTTCGTGAAGCCAAATTTGCGGGTGATACTTTCCGCTTCGTTCTTCTGAGCAATGTACCAAGGCTGATCTTTGAAGTGAAAAAACTTACCGTACTGGCCCGTAAAATCTTCGTGGTGCAAGTGCAGCCAGTCATATTCGGGCAATTTTCCGTTCATCACTTCTTCATCGAATACTATATCATAAGGAATCTCGGCATACGTCATGACCATTGTCACGGCATCATCCCAGGGTTGTTTCGTTTTGGGTGAATAGACGGCTACTTTCGGTGGTTTCTGTAGTTTCACCGCGTCCATGTTTGCATCGGCAGCGGCCACTTCAGACAATATCTGGGCCGATTGGGCATCGGAAATAACTTCGTAGCTAACGCCCCGAATAACCATTTCGTTAATAAACCTCTGGCTCTGCGGCATCATGAACGAGCCGCCCCGGTAATTGAGCAGCCAATCAATCTCCGTATCATGGACTTTCAACACCCAATAGGCAATGCCATAGGCTTTCAAGTGATTCTTCTGGGTATCGTCCATCGGAATCAGGATTTTAGACGCCCACACCTGACCCGTCAGCGTGAGAATTAGGATAAGCGGTAACAGCAGGCGTTTCATTGGTTTCCCCGATAAGAATGCTTGTGGTAGTTTTGTCATAACGAAATATATGCAAATATTGTGCAGGAAATTAATTGTGTACGAACACAACCCCTGCTTGTTTACACACGTATTCGCTCATTCACCGCTCTGGCGGCCCGTTCATGCACTCATTAAAAAATGAACTTCATTGAAAATATACGCGAAGGACTGCGCTCGATTGCGGGAAATCGCCTGCGTACTATCCTGACGTCACTCATTATCGCTATCGGCATTACATCGCTGGTAGGTATTTTGACGGCTATTGATGGCATACAGAGTTCGGTGACAAATAGTTTTGCTGGTCTGGGTGCCAACACCTTTAGCCTTGTGGCTCGGCAGGATGCGTTCCGGCGGGGAGGGCGTGTGCAAAAACAAGACGAACCAATAGACTATTTTGACGCGATACATTTCAAACAACGATTTCCTTACGACGCTACTATTGCTGTTTCGACTGTTGTGGCGGGGGCAGCTCAGGCTAAATTCGAGTCTAAAAAAACGAATCCGAATGTGCAGCTTACGGGTGGCGATGATTCCTATTTGACCGTAAAAGGATTTACGCTCCAGAGTGGCCGTAACCTGACTCAAAATGATCTGACTTATGGCCTCAATGTGGCTATCATTGGCAGTGAAGTAGCCAATACATTATTTGAGAAAAAGCTAAACCCGCTCAATCAAGTAATTCGGGTGTCGGGCAGCCAGTACAAAATTGTGGGCGTGTTGGAGAAAAAAGGGGGCTTTTCGGGCGGTGGGAATGATCGGATAATTCTGATTCCGCTGAATAACGCCCGTGCGCTTGCTGGAACCCAGAAACTGACCTTCGACATTACAACGTCTGTACCCACCGTGTCGGACCAGGACGAGGCTGTTGGCGAAGCGCGCGGAGTAATGCGATTGGTTCGACATGATCAACTTGGGCAGCCCGATTCATTTGATGTTGAACGCGCCGATGAATTGGCTAAGGAAACCGAAAATATCACCGGTTATTTGCGCATTGGCGGCTTCGGGATCGGCTTCATTACACTGCTGGGGGCGGCCATTGCCCTGCTGAATATTATGCTCGTATCGGTTACCGAACGAACCCGCGAAATTGGTATCCGAAAATCGCTTGGTGCAACTCCTAAACGTATCCGCGAGCAGTTTTTGATTGAAGCCATCGTTATCTGCATTCTTGGGGGCATTGGCGGGGTTATCATGGGCCTTGGCATCGGTAATTTGATCGCTTCTATCGTTAGTCAGGGCAAAGGTGGATTTGTGGTGCCCTGGGTTTGGATGGGCTTAGGTATTGTAGTCTGTGTTTCGGTTGGCCTGTTTGCTGGTATTTACCCGGCCGTTCGAGCCTCGAAACTAGACCCCATCGAAGCGTTGCGGTATGAATAGATGAAAAAGAATAAAGTTTTTTCAATCTGTCCTTTATTCTTTACAACTTTCTCTGTACTTTTGCACCCAAGTTTGACAAACGCATCCTGCTTCGGCGGGACGATTCTGTCGCCGGGATGGCGGAATCGGTAGACGCGATGGTCTCAAACACCATTGTCTGCAAGGACATGCCGGTTCGAGTCCGGCTCCCGGTACAATAACCCCCTGTTAAGTTTCTGTTTTTCAGTCTCTTACAGGGGTTTTTTTTGCCGAAATAATTTGATAGTACTATAGCGAAAAATTAGAATCTAGTATTTATTGCCATAGTATGACCGCAACGGCGGATCACCCCATTTTGGTCACACTATGGGTACCACCCGTATAGTCAAGGATGTATACACCCGCTTTCCTCTGGAAAGTAAATCCTAACAGCTTCGTAAAAGCTGAACCAAGAAAATAGCCTTGTGTGATTAAACTTGGTGAGAGAGCCCACTCTACCTTAATCTTGCCTGCTCAGTGGGCTTCAGACATGGCCTTGGCCGCCAGAGCGACCTCTGCAGCCGACTTCTTTTTGGTGCGCAGGAAGTAAACCAGGGGTAAAATAATCAGGAAGAAAAGACCCACCATCCGGAATGTATCCAGATACGAAAGTAAATAGGCCTGTTTGTCAATCGCCAGATCGAGTATTTTGTAAGCCCGCTGACTCGCTCCACCCAATAAGTTGAGTCGCTCCGTTAGCAACGGATTGGATGGATCAAGGTTACTAACCAGATCGTAACGGTGCTGAGCATAGTCTCGGGTGACAAAGGTGTTGGCCAGGGCGATGCCAAAAGCTCCGCCCAACTGCCGAATCATATTATTAAGGGCAATGGCAGAAGGAAAGTCCTGGGGTGGTAACCCGGCGACCGCCTGAT
>JANXVQ010000057.1 GCA_025351545.1 Spirosoma sp. | reverse complement strand
GCCATCGCCATTTATATCCACAACCGAAACGCCGGTATTCCAGCCATCGGCTGCGGCAACGCCCGCTTTGTCGGTAATATCGTCGAAGGTTAGTTTGCCAGAGCCGGGTTCGGTTCGGTTCAGGTAGAGTTTGTTAGCGTTGAGATTGCCGGTGAAGTATAAATCCGTCAGACCGTCGTTGTTAAAATCGCCCGCGGCCACACCGCCACCGTTATAAAAATACCCGTATTTCAGCACATTGAAATCGGGTGATTCTTCCAGTGCATTTTTAAACGTAATGTTGGTTTGCGACGAGGGTAATTTCTCAAATAACGTATCCGCATTGCCACAGGCAGATAATAGCAAGACAAGTATACTAAGGTAAAGAAGCGGCTTCATGGAAACACGGTTGGTATGAAAAGACGAAAGCGGACGAATTACCGCCCGCTTTCGCGACCTCTCAAGTAATAATAATAGACTTAGTTTTTATCCCACCACAGTGGTGTTGTCACCTTATCGGGGCCACCTAGCAGCGCTTCGGCTTTCTTGGCTTCGACGGCATTCGTTTGCTGTTCAACAAGCAGAATTGGAATACGACGTAATACACCACCCGCCGGAATATCAGGATTATCCGAGTTTACGACAGGGTACAGTTTTGGAAAGCGCGTCCGACGATATTCGGCCCAGCCTTCAAAACCATCTGGAAAAATAGCCAGCCATTTCTGCGTACCAATCTGCTCCCGTTGAATGGCTTCGGTACTGCCCCATGCCACTGGAATGTTGCTCAGTGGTGCCGACTTCAGGTAATCATTAGGCGCAACGGGCTTTTTGGCGCTACTCTGATACGCACTGATGACAGCAGCATCCGAAACTCCCCATTGTGTCATGGACATAGCAATGCCTTTATTATAAAAATCCATTGCCGTACCACCCATAGCCCAGCCATTCAGCGCACCTTCGGCACGGAGGAAATATGACTCGGCGGTGGCCATCACATTTTGGGCAGTTCCCAATCCGGTTGATGTCCAGCGTTGCCCTACGTGCGAGTTATAATCAGCCGTATTGACAGGATCGGTTAACTGGGTGGTCGCCAGTCCGTTCCGCAATCCTTCATACGTACTGGTTTTTACGGCAGGTACAAAATAGGTCGGCAAGCGTGGGTCTTCGTAGCCTTTTAGTACCGATTCCATAGCCGCGCTCATCCGAAACTCGTTCCAGTCCGACATGATAGCCAGACCGTTGTTGTCTCCTCCTTTTGTACTGCGCTGCACCAATGCATCATCACCAGGGCTGGTTGTTAGCACACCACCGGCCACAGCAGCCTCGGCCTCTGTTTTAGCCCTGGCAGGATCAACTTTCGAGATACGAAGGGCTAACCGAAGCCGGAGCGTGTTCGCAAACTTGATCCACTTGTTCACATCACCGCCATACAGGAGGTCGAATGCGCCAAAAGGTTTATCAGCAGTTTTAGTTTTCAACACGGCGGTAGCAGCCGCTAACCGCTTAAAGAAGTCATCGTAGATTTTATCCTGTGCATCGTAAGCAACTGAGGTTGCTGGTTCGCCCGCTTTGAAATAAGGAATGGGACCAACATAATCCGTCCAGCGGTGAAACGTATATACCCACCAAATACTGGTCAGCGCATACTCCGCCGAATTGGCATCTGTACTAGCCATGATGGTTTTCATCTGCGGTACGGCCACAGTGTAAATAGACGTCCAGGGGCCACCTAGCCAGTCCATCCGAATTACAAACCGATCAGAAGGAAAATACGTAGCGACACAGGCAAAATACTGCGCATACTGATCGGAAAAGAGATTTTGTCCGACCTGATAATTGCCACCCGGGAGCGTTGCGGCCGACTGCGCTTTCGAAAACAAGTAAGGAATCTCGCCCGCACCAATGATGGTTATCTTGGTTTTATTGGTATTAATTTCGTCGAAATTCTTGGTACAGCCAGTAGCCCAGAACATGGGAACCGATAGACTAGCCGCCACAATAGTCTGCCGCAATAGTGTTTTATAGGAAGTCATATTGACGATAGTTTCGAGTTAAAAAGAAAGTTTCAGATTCAGACCGAGCGTGCGATTTGAGGGTAGTGTACCGTATTCCACGCCTTGAAAGTTACCATTGCTAATGTTCATGTCC
>JANXVQ010000039.1 GCA_025351545.1 Spirosoma sp. | reverse complement strand
GACCTAGACCGGGTGCCGATAACATGGCTATGGAAGAGGTTCCCATTACAGGCGGCAAACTAACCCTCACCGCTACCGAAACGCCCTTATTTGTTACGACCGTACCGGTTTCAGGAGCCAGAACAGCCGCGAGTCTTTCTGAATTTGCCGAAAACCCAAGTCTGCACACAGCCGTAAAAGTCTATCCCAACCCGGCATCCAACAGCATGACGGTCACCGTGGAAAATAAAAGTATGGCCGATCTGGAGTTGACGCTTTTTGATGCGAATCTGGGTAGACTGCATAAACAGCAAACCCTTCAAAAAAACGATCAGGCTATGTCACAAACCATTGACCTGTCTGATTTGCCAATGGGTACGTATATTATTGAATTTAAACAGGGAACGGAACGGGCATTCCGAAAACTGGTAAAGGAGAACTAGCATTCCGATCATTAGCTTAAAAGAACGTCCCTGACAAACATAATTGTTTCTGTCAGGGACGTTCTCTTAAGCCGCCTACCGATTTTAATACAAAAATACTTGGCTGGTTCCTGAAAAGCGGACTGGACAGAGAGCCGTTCTTCTGTCATGATTACCCGCTTAATCAGATGGGTGGCGTTCAAAGTAGTATGTCAACCTTACTCGTTACCAATCATAAGCTAATGAATAAAGGAAATATTACGGCTTACATAGTCCGCTTAGCTTGCGTACAAGATTGGGATGATGAAAAATTTAGAGTTACGCGAAAAAGCAGAAAAGGCGCTCGGCCCCAAATTCGATTTGAAGCAATTTCACCGGGTCGTTTTAGCGAATGGATCGGTGCCGCTGGCGATTCTGGAGGAAAACATTAACACCTATATCCAGCAGAAGAAGTGAGTAAACCTGTTACGTAAACTTGTCTGTATGATGTAGTAATGGTGTCTTTGATTCACGTTATCTATCACTTTCCCGCAAGAGGCTGTGCTTTTTCGGCTATCTCAATATCCTTTACTACCTCGGGGCGAAGCTTTGCCCAGTGAAAGCGAAGTTTATTATTTTCTGCCCAAGTGTGGCCTTTCTGTTCTGTCAGATGCACCAGCGGCATATCGTTGTACAGCGGTCGGGTGATCGCAATGACGGTATCCCAATAGCGGAGGGTCGATTTTAGATGCTGGATAGCCACCTGTTTTTGAGCTTCCTGACCTGTAGTGCGATACGTCTGTAACGCTACGGCAGCCTTCAGCTTTTCGGCCAGATGCAGTCCCAGATTGGCCCATACCTGCACGTCGGCAACTTCGTAACGCAGCGAACGATTGGCCGATACGTTAATCGAGCGCACGAGTTGCAGCGATTTCCGGCAATCGGTTTCCAGCATCTTGGCTAGAATGGGTGGCGTAATTTTGTCCGACCCAAACGAACCACCTGCCCCTATTGTTTTTACATAGTCGCTCACCGATACGTAGTTTGGGTCCAGCGTTGGCTGCGTGATTTGCTGATTGACAGAGATGTAAGAGACGTTTTTTTGCGCATCAAACGCCATCATCCCCTCACTGTAGAGCGAAAAATCCCAGGTGAAATCAAAAGCCGACGCCAGCCGTAAAGGCGTTGAGGAAGCCAACGCATACGCTTCCAGTAAAGGAGCCGCCGGAGTACCGTAGCGATGGACAAATTCGGATTTGAAAATCGCGTCGGGTGTGGCAGGATTATATAGCAAACGACCCCAAAGTTTGTAAAATAGCCACTGCCGTTCAAAAGCGTATTTCCAATCGACCGGCCCGCCGGGTGTTGTAAAGTAATCTTTTGCCGGAATGTAGGTTTCTGAACCCAGAAAATAGCCACCTACATACGACTGATTATTGACAGCAATATGCGCCCGGACAAAATCAGGGACGCCCCACCGCAGACAGAAGAAATCTTCGTTACGGACCGTCCAGGTAATTTTGTAAGCGGTTGGATCGGGTTTGAAGTACGTATCGAATAACTTACCGCCGTGTACTTTTACCAGTGTGGGAGTGGAGTGCGCGTGCGACCAGTTGTATTTTAAATCCGCCCAGATTGGTCCCTCAATAAAGTCTAAGTTGCCTTCGCTTTCGATCGACTTCCGGGTTAATTTCTCAGTGTCGATGCTGGTAATGCCCAGCGAGCCCGTCGTACTGGAAAATGGAATCCGGTGAATGAGCTTGGTTTTTCGACCGGCCAGCCGCATCCCGTCAATGATGGTTGCCTTCATCCAGTCTTCGCGTTGTTGCGGACTCATGCCGCCCATAGCCTCGCCCAGCGTTAGTCCAAAGCCGGTTAGTTCGGGATACTCCTGAAGCACCTGCGTGACGCATTCCCGCGTGTAACGCTTGACAATGGCAGACGTGTCGCCGTCGATAAAATGAAAATGATCGAGGTTATTCAGTTTCGGATTTACGTTGTAGGTTTTCGAAAATTCGGGGCTGGTAAAAATGTTAAACGGGACCAGATACGTATCAATTGCCCGCTCTTTGGCCATCCGGAAAATTGCATGGAACAGCGACTTCCATTCGGTCAACTGCTTGTCGTTGAAGGGTGTAGCCGCCGGAAAATTCGTAGGCCTGATCATGAACGTATAGGGATGCAGATTCCACAGGCTCAGCGCGTTGAAGCGATTCGCGACCATCATATCCAGAAACGCTTTCCAGTAGAGTGTATCCCGGCAGGTTTCGTAATGCAAATCGAGCGCGTCGCTATGCCGATACGTGTCCCAGGGTAGATCGAACTTGATGGCGCGAAGCGGTAAATGAGGTTTTTCGGTTCGCGCTTTGACCGCTTGCAGTGAAGCGCCATTTTGTAGTTCTTCCACCAGAGAAAGACTGCCATAAACAAGCCCTCTGGCATCGCCACCCGTGATGGTGAGTTGGTTGCCCTGCCGGTCGATAGCATAGGCTTCGCTGCCTAACTGCTGATTATCAGGTGCAAGACGAATCGTATAATCCGTTTTTCCCGCGTCGGTTCTGACAGTAAATTTCCGGGCGATCAGCGTTTTGGTCAGCTGTTCAACAGCGTACTTACTTTGTAAAGTAGGATTAACCTGCTGGATAAGCACACGTTGAGCCGTGAGCCTGGACGCCGGGCCGACGAAGATAATTAGCAGAATCAGGAGTTTATTTTTCATCAGCAAATTTATTTCTGTTTCGATTGGTGGGTCTTTGCATAGTTGGCTACCTCCATAAAGGGTGCTACCCAGATGTTGGCTGCGTTCTGCTTCAAATATCGCACTAGCTTGTTGTGTTCAGCCAGCGCGACATTCAGCGAGTGCCCACCGCCAACGCCGTGAAACAGGAAGACAAGCAGTGAATTGCTCACCTGTGCCTTTTTCACTAACTCAATTAATTGCTCACCCGACTGCCCATTAATGGCGTACGAACCAATATCATTAAAGTTGATTTCAGTAATTTTCTTCATCTCGCCCGTCGTACCTCGCGCGGCCACAAAATCTCCTTCTACGGTTTTGTAATAATCGACATCGCCAATCTTGGTGTCGCCACAGGGATAAGCGAAGGTCCGGGCCGTTTGGCCGTCAAGGGTTTTGAGCAGGATGTTGGTCATTCTCATTTCATCCGTCATCCGCTTTACGGTGTACTTACTTAGATCGTTACCGGGATTCACCCATTCGCGCCCTGGCGTGTTGCCTATACACGGATGAAACAGCGTATGGTTTGCCAGCTCATGCCCATTAACAGCCGCTGATTTCCAGCGAGGTATATTGTTGGCGAAACCGGGAAAATAGCCTGATAAATAGAAGGTTCCTTTTAGGCCTAACGAATCCAGAACCGGAATGACATTATCCAGATGCACTGCTAAAGCATCATCGTAGGTGAGGACTACGGCACATTTTTTTCCGTTCCAGACGGCGGAGTTTTGCGCGAATGTCAGGGTGTGGGCGAGGATGAATACGCTGAGTAAGATCGTTTTTTTCATAAGAAGTCAAGGTTTTTATTGCAGGGTTGACAGGATGAACAGGATTTTTAGTCACGAGTAATCCTGTCAAAAAACAGCAACTCATTTAACGGACTTAGGTGGTAAACACCGGTTGAGCCGTAAACCCTGGGAGTTGACTGCTGTTACAAGTACCATTTCCCTGTTTTTACTGGTCATCAGAACCGACGATCGGGCATCTCCCCGAATCAATAGGCCGCTTTCGGCCGGACTAAGTGGTTTGAAATGTCCCCGTCCATCGCCCAGTAGCACGACACCCACCGACGCATCTTCCCGGCCCATGTTCACCTCGTTGGGATAGAAATTGCCCGTCAAGACGGCGTCTAAGTGACCATCCTGATTGAAGTCATGGACGACAATGCCGAATACGGGCGATTCCTGAACAATTCGGGGCAACGCGTGAACGGCAAACTTTCCATTCCCCTGATTCTCGATGTAGGCACTTTGCAGATAGGTTGCCTGTGCCTGATAAGCCCCTTTTCGGTCATCGTCAGACAACAACTCATCGAATGTTACGGCTGCGTATTCTGCAAATCGCTGATATTTTCGTCGGAACTGAATAACCTGCTGATTCAGCGCATCGCGCGGTACGGCTGGGTAACAAACCCCGTTGATATAATAACCCATGAGCGGGTCCATGGTGCCGTCTTTATTGAAGTCTTTGGCGATGATTCGGATAGGCTCATTGGTAGTGGCACGGTAAAGCGTATTAAGCCCTTCGTTACCAGCGATATAATCCATGTCGCCATCCTGATCAAAATCACCCTGCGCCAGACTATTCCACCAACCCGCCGTGTTTGGAATTTGGGTTGAAGCCTCTTTAAAATTGCCTTTTGTATTTTTATAGATCGTCAACGGCATCCACTCGCCCGCCAGTAGCAGATCGGCCCAACCGTCGTTGTCATAATCCGACCAGAGCGCCGAACAAACCATACCTGCCTGCATGAGCGAT
>JANXVQ010000037.1 GCA_025351545.1 Spirosoma sp. | reverse complement strand
ACGGCAGCGGCCGACAAACACGTGCTGTTCCCAATTCCAGCTTTGCAACTGAGTCGCAACACGGCACTCAAGCAAAATCCAGGGTATAACTAATTTGTAAACACAGAGAATACAGAGTTTTAGCACAGAGGTAACTAATTTCTTCTCTGTGCAACTCTTTTTTCCTCTGCGTTTAATCCTCTAAGTATTTAAGCCTTTATTTATCTTTAGTATTCTATGAATCAACGTAAACACAATTCCTGGCTAAAGTGTATGGCACTCATTGCCTGTGTGTTCAGCTCACTTCCCAGTGCTGACAGTCTGGCGCAGACCAGTACCGAGAAACCCACACAAATTGAGGTGGATCTGGCGAAAGACAAGGGTCCGCTAAAACCAATCTGGGCGTGGTTTGGCTACGATGAACCGAACTACACCTACATGAAGGATGGTAAGAAATTACTGACTGAAATTTCTAAGTTGAGTAAGGTTCCGGTCTACGTTCGGGTGCATAGTTTGCTGGTAACGGGCGATGGAGAAGCTGCGCTCAAATGGGGCTCCACCAACGCTTATACCGAAGACGCCAACGGAAAACCAGTTTATAACTGGACCATTATCGATAAGATTTTTGATACGTTCATCGAGCGCGGCATGAAGCCCATTGCGCAGATTGGCTTCATGCCACAAGCCCTTTCCTCGAAGCCTGAACCGTACCGGCATCATTGGAAGCCGGGTGATAATTACAACGATATTTATCTGGGCTGGGCCTATCCGCCAAAAGACTATCAAAAATGGAGCGAGTTGGTCTACCAGTGGGTGAAACACTCCGTCGCGAAATACGGTAAGAAAGAGGTCGAGAGTTGGTATTGGGACCTCTGGAACGAACCCAATATCAGCTACTGGAAAGGCACGACCGAGGAGTATATCAAACTGTATGATTTCACGGCCGACGCAGTGAAGCGGGCATTGCCAACCGCCAAAATGGGCGGTCCCGAAGTGACCGGGCCAGGAAACGCGGGTGCTAATAAATTCTTCATAACGTTCATGGATCACATTGTCAACGGCAAGAACTATGTAACGGGCAAAGTTGGCACCCCAATCGACTTCATTACGTTCCATGCCAAAGGCGCTCCCAAACTGGTGGATGGGCACGTGCAGATGAACATGGGCACGCAGCTTCGCGACATCGACAAAGGGTTTGAAGTGGTAGCGTCGTACCCAAGCCTGAAAAACCTGCCGATCATTATTGGTGAGTCGGACCCGGAAGGATGCGCGGCCTGTTCGGAGGATTTTAGTCCCCAGAATGCCTACCGGAATGGCACCATGTATTCCAGTTATACGGCCGCTTCGTTTGCCCGGAAGTACGACATGGCTCAGTCGCGTGGAGTCAATCTGGCGGGTGCCGTTACCTGGGCGTTTGAATTTGAAAACCAGCCCTGGTTTCGTGGATTTCGCGATCTGGCCACCAATGGTGTTGATAAACCGGTTCTGAACGTATTCCGCATGTTTGGCATGATGCCGGGCAATCGGGTAGAGGTGAAAAACGGGTTAGCGTATGACTACGTCCGCGTTCGGGATGAGAGCGTGCGTGCCGATGCCGATATCAATGCGCTGGCCTCAAAAGATGCGAAATCGGCGGCAGTGATGGTCTGGAACTATCACGATGATAACGTACCCGCGCCTGATGCGCCCGTTTCGATTCGGTTGAAAGGGCTGCCTAATAAGAAAGTCATTCTCCATCATTACCGCATTGACAAAGAGTTCAGCAATTCCTATGAAGTCTGGAAGAAAATGGGCTCGCCTAAGAATCCAACGACCGAGCAGGTAGCTGAACTGGAAAAAGCAGGCCAGCTAAAAGAGCTGTCCGCCCCCGAATCAGTTACGGTAAAAGGCGGTGAAGCCAATCTGAATTTCCCCTTACCCCGCCAGGGCGTATCGCTTCTGAAGTTGACGTGGGAATAATATAACCCTTGATTGTGTCCATTTTAATCAGTCTTTAAATTACGTCTCTTGGAATATAGCTACTTTCGTTCAACAATATTGAACGAAAGTAGACAAAGAAATATGATTTCAATTGACAACAATAGCAGCAAGTTAAACCTGGGGGATCGGATTAAAATACTCCGTATTAATCAGAACCGGACACTTCAGGAAATCGCCGACGCCAGTGAATTGTCCAAAAGCATGATCTCAAAAATTGAGAACAATAAAACGGTCCCGTCGGTGGCGGCTTTGGTCAAAATTGCGAATACACTGGGCACCACGATTTCCAATTTACTCGAACATGACGGCTGGCTAAATGCAATTGTAACACCCCGACAAAAAGCGGAAGAGAGCCTGACACAGACGGATAAAGGGTACTCCATTTATCCCTACGCGTCGGAATACCACGAGAAGAAAATGCAGCCGTTTCTGTTCGTGGCCAAAAAAAGGGAAGTCAAACCGCATGAGCTGTCGCACGAGGGCGAAGAGTTTATCTACGTCATCCGTGGTCAGATGAAAATGCAGGTTGGCGAAGTAGAATATCAACTTAAAGAAGGCGATAGCCTTTATTTTAATTCCTCGCTGAAGCACGGGATTTTACCCACTTCCGACGAGGTAGCCTATCTAGACATCTTTGTTTAATTTGTTCGTACCATGAAAATTCGTGCCGTCAGGACTAAACTCTACCAATGGAACGGACCGGTAAAAACCGGTGACACCATCTTTGCGACGCCCCTCAGCCCGCTTCACTTTCAACAGGATTCTCAGGCTGCTTTTCGTTTTTTTAGCTGGCTGGTGGTCGAAATCGAAACAGACGAAGGGCATATCGGCATTGGCAACGCTGGCTTGTGTCCCGACGTAACCAAGAAGATCATCGACAGCAAGCTGGCGTCGCTGCTAATCGGTGAAAACCCCCTTAACACCGAATACCTGTTCGAGAAAATGTACCGATCGACGGTTGCTTACGGTCGGAAAGGTGCCGTCATTGCGGCCATCAG
>JANXVQ010000023.1 GCA_025351545.1 Spirosoma sp. | reverse complement strand
CCACGAATCACCGAACCATGACTCCACATTTTAGCAACAGCCTCGAAGTCGAACGGAAACTGGCTTTTTTCCAGCACTTCAAATCCTTCGGCAATGGACTGCATCATGCCATACTCGATACCGTTGTGCACCATTTTAGTGAAGTGCCCGCTACCCGCCGGACCCGTATACAAGTAGCCGTTTTCAACCGAAATATCCTGAAACACCCCATGCAGCGGCTCAATCACGTCGGCATCACCGCCAACCATTGTACAGGCTCCATTTAAGGCACCGCTAATACCTCCGCTAGTGCCGCAATCCAGGAAGCCAATGCCTTTCTCCTTAAGATAATCATGCCGGCGAACAGAGTCTTTATAATGTGAATTACCACCGTCAATGACCACGTCGCCAGCTTGCATCACTGTCAACAATTGCTCAATAACCGTATCAACTAACGGGCCAGCCGGAATCATCAGCCATAAAACGCGTTTCTCAGGCAAAGCATTATAAAGGCTCTGTAAGGTATTGGCCCCTTGCGCTCCTTCGCCTTTAACGGCTTCAACTAATGCTTCGTTAATATCGTAGCCAACAACGGTATGGCCATGTTTTACCAGGTTACTGACGAGGTTGAACCCCATCTTTCCTAAACCAATAAATCCAATATGCATAACAATCAATGATTTGAACGGTTAAATTGGCGATTTTTTCCTGAATGCCAGTTCCCGTGGTTGATAGAATTTAAAAACTATGGTTTGGAAACAGCCGATTCCATACTAGCGCTGACCCGATACCTACACCCGTTCCAATACAATCGGCCAGAAGATCAAGCCAGTCGGCGCTGCGGTTAATAGGTAAAACATACTGAAGAACTTCAATGAGAGCACCCACAAATAATCCGGCAATCGCCACACGACCAAGCCGAAAACCGGCCAGCACCCACAGAAAAGAAAACAAGGCAAATATAGCAATGTGAAGACCTTTATCGTTCCAGGTCATCAATTCATCCGGCACCTGGTCATGAGGTGTCAGACAACCAATCAGCATAGTAACGGTCCAGGCAACGGCCAGCCCGCGAATTAGGGTCTGAGTAATTTTCATTTGGTTAATTTTAGTCCATTGGTAGTGAGGAGCAGAAAAAGAACGATAAGACTAAACAAATAGATAACATTTCGGGAGTCGATGATACCCCGGCCTAATGCCCGGTATTGTTCATCCAGTGCAAACAGGGATAAGTAATAAGATAAGCCGCCAAATATAGACAAGCCCGCCAAAGCACTCAACCCAATATAGAGAAAAAAGCAAAGAAAGACGCCTAATACGAAGACAACAACCTGATTATCATTGAGTGATGATGCCCATAGCCCGATTGCCACAAACACACCTGCCAGTAATACTAAGCCAATATACGACCCAAACACGCCTGCTGAATCAATATTACCAACAGGCGAACCGAGTTGATAAAGAGTAATATAATAGAGTAATGTTGGGATAAGTGTCAGGATAACGAGCAGCCAGCTGGCCAGAAACTTCCCTCCGACCACGCCCCATCGGCTAACGGGTTTGGTTAGCAACCATTCGAGCGTACCGGAGCGTATTTCGTCGGCAATAGAGCGCATGGTGATGGCGGGAACCAGAAACAGCATTACGTAGGGCGTAAGATTGAAAAAAGTGCCCATATCGGCATACCCATTCTCCAGCAAACTCGTATCGGGAAAGACCCAGAGCAGCAGCCCGACCGCCGTCAGGAACACGCCCATGATGATATAGGCGATGGGCGATGAGAAAAATTGGTTGATTTCTTTACGAAAAATAGCCAGCACGAAAGAGGTACGATTTACAACGGTATTCGGTTTTCGGAGTGTAGTTGGCAGTCCAATTTCACACTGAAAACCATAAATTCATTCTATTCAAACGGATTTGCTTTGCTCCGCCGTATGAATGCCGCGACAACCAGCGACAGCAAAAAGCCCATAAACAACGTGCCGAATACACCAGCGACAAACGTGAAACCCGGATTCTGAAGCTTCTCCGACCATTCCATTGCCTGATCAATTGATTCATCGGACATCGTACCCAGAGCCTCCATTTTTTCGCGAGCCTGTTCTAAAGCCCGTTTCTGAATAGTGGGATCAATAACTACGTTATAGAATGTGATGAATGCCGCCGATAGTAATCCCCCTATTGCCGACATGAGGGCACCAATACCCAGCCCTTCACCATAGGCCATGTAACCGCTATTTAATGAGCGATAATCCTGCATCGACAAGACCAGACAGGCAATCATGGCTACTATAGTCAGCCCACTGAACCAGGGATTGGATGTCTGATCGGCCAGGTACATAACCAGGGTAATAACCATTAGCACAAGGCCAAGGACAGCGCCCCATTTTAGGGCAACGCGGGCGGTAGAAGGTTGTTCGTTCATGTCAGTTCAATGGTTAATAACGCTGTAATCCTGCTTGCGAAAAATGAGCGATATAATGAGTATAGGTATCACCGCCAAGGCTGTTTTTTTTGTCAATTCGTCGGGCAGTAAAACACCGGGCTTCATAGTAATAACTTTGTTCCACTGCTCAGCGAAGGTTTCCGGGCCGAACTGATCCGTAATCTGTTTTTTCCCATCCAGCAAAAGCATTTTAGAATTCGTTATGTATTCGGCAAAAATACCCGGATTAACCTGCGTAACAAACAGATAAATAAGCCAGCCCGTTGTCAGGGCAGCCGTGGTATTAAGGACATAACCAATGGTCAGCCCTTCCCATAAATGCAGTCTCCCATGACCAACATACTTTCGATAATACCAGATGGTCGCAATCATGGTAATGATATGAATGCCATAATCGAGCACGCGTATATTACCGAGAGCGGGTAGACCAACGGCATGTAGACCCAGAAAATAAAGAAAACAAAGAACGCCCGTCGTAAACCCGGCCAGGAGCGGAATTTTCAGTAACGGATGCCCAAAATAGTTGAGAATATTTTTCATACTGTAGGGTTAAATTGGCCGCAATGCACAGTGCCAATAACGCGGCCAGTGAGCGTTTGACCCAGAAATGGTGAATTTTTCGATTTAGAGAACGACCGGCTGTAAGTCCACGTACCTGTGGGGTCGAAGAGAGTCAGGCTGGCGGGTTGCCCCTCGGCAATGCTCACAGCCGGAAGACGCAGAATTTGCCGGGGCCGGGTCGTAAGCTTACCAACGAGTTGTGCTAATGGCAAATTACGGTTATAGGTAACAACGACGGCGAAAACAGTTTCAAGACCTGTAATGCCAAACTCGGCCTGATCGAATTCCAGGTTTTTACTTTCGGCATCCTGTGGCGTATGGTCCGATACAATAGCGTCGATGGTGCCATCGGCCAGACCCGTCCATAGAGCCGCGACATCGTTTTGCGACCGGAAAGGCGGATTCACTTTCAGGTTAGTATCAAAATCAGCCAGGGCCGAATCATCAAAAACAAGCTGATGTGCCGCTACATCACAACTTACAGGGCTTCCCTGCGCCTTGGCCTGCCGAATCAGATCAACCGAACGAGCCGTCGAAATAGTGGAAAAATGTAATAGTGAATTAGCCGGTGAGATTACTTCCCCCTGCCTATCGCCCAAAACATAATCCAACAGGCGTAAATCGCGTTCAACCATTAACTCTTCGGCCAGAGCCGGTATTCCTTTCAGACCGAGCAATGTGCTTTGAACACCCTCATGCATCTGCCCGAATTGGGTTAGAAGTGCTTCTTCAGGATGGTTCATCAACAATCCATTAACGGGCTGTAGATACTGTAACGTCTTGATAAACAGATCAGGATTCTGGAGCGAATGATGTCCATCCGAAAACGCCACGGCACCCGAATGATGCAGGTCGAGCATATCCGTAAAGTCTTCACCAGCCGCTTTTTTGGTCACGGCGGCAATAACATGGACACTCACCGGCTGGCCCTCAGCCATACGCCGAACATAGCCCAACGTAGCTTTGGCATCAACAACCGGCTGCGTATTAGGCAGAATAGCAATGTCGGTAAAACCACCGGCCGCAGCTGCCCGGCACACACTCGTCAGGTCTTCTTTATGTTCGTATCCGGGGTCCTGAGCCAGCACACGCATATCCACCCAACCAGAGGAGACATGCAAGTTATGGGCTTCAACAACCCGAACATGCGCATCGTTGGGCAGGTTTACGCCAATTTGGCGGATCAGGCCATTTTCGACCAGAATATCACACACCTGTCCATCAAACGATGAGGCAGCATCAACAATACGGGCAGAACGAATCAGGAGTTGCATGAGTAGCCCCCCTCACCTTTTTCTAAAAGGAAGGATTGAGGTGAAATGATTAGTTAAAAAAAAGGCCCCTTGCGGAGCCTTCTGATTTAAAGTACAGTTGATCAGGCACCCACCAATTCCTTGTAGGAATCAGCGTTTAGTAAGCCATCCTGCTGCGATGCACCAGCGGGCTTCAGGCGGATAATCCAGCCTTTGCCATAGGGATCATTATTAACCAGTTCGGGTGATTTTTCGATGGCTGGGTTCAATTCAAGGATTTCACCCTCAATCGGCAGAAACAAGTCCGATACAATTTTAACGGCTTCAACTGCGCCAAATACCTCACCTTTAGCAAGCGATTGACCAACGGTATTAACATCAATGAAGATGATATCACCCAGTTCATTTTGGGCAAATTCGGTAATACCAATCACGGCTGTACCGTCACTTTCTATCCGAATCCATTCGTGATCCTCCGTATAGCTTAGTTCTGCAGGAAAATTCATTGTAGGGGAATTGATTTATAGCCGCAAAATACGGTAGCAAGGGCCGGATTTGCAAACGGTAATATGGCTGGCGAGCCGTTTATCTTACAGATCAACCGGTTTGCCGCCTGCCATTCACCTTACTTTGCCACCATAGTCGATTGGTTCGGCGAGAAATTATACGCGCCAAACCGGTCGCTGCTCTGCCGCTTAATCATCCACTGCGGATAAGGTTTAGGCGTTGCACTTATTTCATCGAGCTTTTCCAGTTGCTCAGTCGTTAAGCTTACCTCAACGGCTTTGATATTATCTAAAAGTTGGTCCGTATTTTTCGCGCCAATGATCACGCTGGTAACGCCCGGCTTGGCTAAAACCCAGGCCAGCGCAACTCGCGCTACCGATACGCCATGAGCTTCGGCAATGGATTGCATCGTGTCGATAATATCGTAGGCATGTTCCTGATTGACAGGGGGAAAATCGAAAGCTAATCGTCGGGAATCGCCTTCGGGTTTGTTATCCCGAGTGTATTTCCCCGACAGAAAACCACCCGCCAGCGGACTCCAGGGTAAAATACCCATCTGCTGGTCCTGCACCATCGGCACAATCTCGTTTTCGAGATCACGGCCAGCAATTGAATAATAGTTTTGGGTGGATACAAATTTTGTCCAGCCATTTTTTTCGGCAATGCCGTTCGCTTTCATGACCTGCCAGGCCGCCAGGTTCGAGCAACCAATGTAGCGCACCTTACCACTCCGAACCACATCTTCCAGACCGCGCATGGTTTCTTCCAACGGTGTGATCGGGTCGAATCCATGAATCTGATAAAGGTCAACATGGTCGATTTGAAGTCGTTTCAGGCTACCTTCTATCTGCTGCATGATTTGCAGACGACCCAGGCCAACCTGATTTTTACCTTCGCCCATGCGGCTCCGCATTTTGGTAGCAATAATAAGCTCATCACGCGATAAGCCCAACGATTTTAGAGCCTGACCAAGTAACCGTTCTGACTCACCAAACGAATAGACATTGGCGGTATCAATGAAGTTGATGCCATTGTCGACAGCGGTTTTAACGATATCATTAACGGCGTTTTGCTGGAGTTCGCCCATAGCTTTCCAGTAGCCGGTGCCGCCGAAAGTCATCGTACCGAGGCAAATTTCGGAGACCAATACACCAGTATTGCCAAGCGATTTATAGTTCATGTTGTTTTGGTTAGTGTTTAGTAAGTCAACCGGCAAATGATTAAGATTGTTGGAATACGGTTCGATTATCCGGCAGCGTCAATATGTAGAAAATGCACCTATTTATCACCCATCGCGAGTCGGTCAAAAGCGTCAATAACTGCCAGTCGATTCGGATTATCCCGTCGGAAGAAAATCGATGCAAAAAAGCGTTCGGAATGGTCAGAGACCGTAGGGAGATCGTATTTCTGGTAAAGTACACTACCAAAACGCTTGTACCAGTTATCGAACTTTCGTTTACGGGCCTGTTCCCGAGAGTCGGAATCATCGCAGATATATAAAATAACGCGCTTATGAACAGCGAAGAAATCGGTGATAATTGCGACAATAGTCGAAAGGATGGCGCGGTCAGCCGGTATGTATGTTGGATCTGGAGCAGCAATTACCTCAATAACAATTTCGTAAAAATCATCCCGCCACAGTTCGTCCAACGATACATAGTCTGTTGTCGGTTTAAATCGAACATCGTATTCGATACTATTCTTGGTACCGAATGAGTAAACGTTATCCCGTCCGCCATTAAACTTAAAATTATAAATAGGGCGTGCCTCGCTTTGCATTCTCTTCATTCAATTGCCTCATAATCTCTTGACGTTCAGGAGATTTTGCGCGTGCCCGCATTTCAGCTTGTGTATCACGCTTGCGTTGCATGACCATCCGGTAAAACGACAGCCACTTTTCCCGCTGTTCAGGCGTAAGGTCTTCCTCCCGAATAGATTTGCGTTCGTTCTGCGTTTCCATTGTGGTAACTGTTTTGGTTACAAACGTATATGTTCTCAGAGGGATAAACAAACGAAGATGCAGTTTGGGTTCTATAAGTTGGCTGGGAACCAGTCTTTAGCTTCGTTTAGATATAATCAAGGTTAGCTTTCCAGCCCCTTTACTCCGCCAGATTAAATTTCACCTGTATTCCACCCGCCGTGGTTGCCCGACGGAATGAGTTCGACACGAGTGGATCGTTGAAAGTCCGGTCGAAGTAAAAGTTAAAATTCAATCGACGGTTCACGATGTAGCTTATTTGCGGTCGTAGCTGGAAGTTCACATTACCAGCCGTGATTGTCTGCTCGGCATCTAATTTACGCTGAATGGCCCGTGTATCGCGCAATGTCAGGTTACAGGAAAATGTCAGATCGTTTTTCAGTTTCTTATAAGCACCGTTGATACGAAACGGAATGCGCACATTTTGCCGGGTAAATCCGATAGAAGCGGTCAGGTCTTTGTTGCTCAACTCAGCTACCTGCGAGTTAGATAAACTCAGCGCAATATCGCGGCTTTGGTTATATTCCAACCGGCCACTAATACGGTTCTTGGTCTGGAACTGAACCCCAATCATCGGCTGAAACTTCTCCGACATGGTAATCGTGCTCATCGCAAAGACAGGCACAAACTGCCCAATCTGATTGATAGATGTCGCCAGTGGAGAGTTCTGCACGGCTAGATTGACATAGGCGGCACCATAATCTAAATTCGAGATAAAATTACCAACACTGTAGGTTGATGAATAGCTGTGATTGATGGTAAAGGCGCTGAATTTCTTTCGAATAAACCCTAATCCTGAGAGACCGTTATAGGCAACCTGCCAGTTTGGAAGGGGAAAATTATAGAAAGGAGATAGTTGCGCTTTCTCAACGGGCTGCCCGCTGTAAGCCGCGAAAAAGGCGGGTATCAAAACATCCTGCGATGTTTTGTCATATCGGCCGATCTTTTCAGGATTGGCTTCAGTTAACTTCTTGATAAAATACTCTCGATAGCTCTCAAATCGGTCGAAAATGGGCGATGTATTATCCCCACGCAAACCGATGAATGCCGTACGGAACGACCAGAACGACATACTGAATTGCCCGTTGCGGACTGCTGAGTACGTCTCGAACGGGCCGCCCTGCGAACCCGGACGGTAATATTCCTGATAAGCATCCGTACGATCCAGACGCCAGTTTATCTGCATCCGGAAATCTTTGAACGGCTCCAGTGTCGTGCTGGCCGTAAATTTTTTGGTGATATTCTGCTGAAAGGCGGTATTAAGTACCGTGCTGGGCGAAAGCCAGCCCTTATCGGCAGCTTTGTAAATAATATTATGGTCCTGACTACCCAGCACAAAACCAAGTCCCGGCGCGTTATTTTGGTCTACCCCGAATAATTTCGGCGTCGGCAAAAAGCCCGGCAGAATTGTAGACTCCTGCACGGTATAGGAGAAATTGATTCCGCGTACAGTTAGTAAGGCCCGCGTAAAGTTTTTCAGTATTTTACTTTCTCCCCGAACAATATCTTCAATATCACCAGGGTTACGGGCAAAGTTTTTACGAATTGGCGACGGTGTATTCACAAAGCGCAGGTATCGAATTTTGTTGTACAGCCGGATTAAATCGACCCGGCCCGTAATGCCCCGTTCGCGATTATTACGCAACGTGTTACCAAACGGCACACCCAACGAATCGGTAACACCAAATGAGTTAGCCTGAAACTGGTAGCCAATTCCGTAAATAGCATCGGCGGCAATCCAGTCGAGCAGTGGAATTTTGTCTAAAGGCAGTCGATAGGTAGCCCGAATATCCTGCACAAAGTTTTTCAGTCGGCCGAGTTGTTTGATACTGTTTATAATCGAGTCCCGTTTTGCCTGGGTATTAATATCGCCCGCCGGTTCATCAATAATTGCATTGGCCTGCGCGTGATAAGTCAGCACTAAACTGCGCGTCAGGTTCCAGGTGAGGTCATAATACCGGTTAAACAGAAAGTACTTCTCAAACTGCGGAACAATGCCATTGGTCGTTAAGTCTGATGAACGAAGCTGTGTTTTGATAAAACTGCGGTCCATATCAGTATGAATCGAGACTAGTGTAGGCAGCAGTGTTACATTAAAATCCTTGAGCCAACGCAAATAGGGAGCCTCAAACGATGCGATATTTCGGAAGGGCTCCAAAGGCTTTGGCTGGCTGCTGAAGGTATAGGCGATGCCGCCCCGGTGCTGCTGCTGAAGGTATTCCTGCGTCAGGATATTGGTCCGTTTTGCGTCGTTAAATGCGTAGGTAAACGCAAAATTCTCAATATCCCAGAAATGCATTTTGGCATTCGGGTTGGTTCTTACCTTTCTGACATTCGAGAAATTATACCCCCGGCGGGTCGTGTTGTCCTGCACCAACTGGCGGTAGCTATTCCGCTCAGACTCCGGCTTAGTCGAAAGCGAGGTTTCCAGTGGTGTGTCGGGGTCAAGTGGGTCAAAATGCGGGTCCACGTTTCGGTGGTCGTAGTTAACATAGAGCGGGATACGCAGTCCCCAACTAACGGGCAGAAACTTATCGACCGCCAAAGCCGACGACAAACCAAATTCGGTAGTCGTTTCGAGCGCCCGTTCGCCAATACGGGTCTGCACTCCGCCAAAGCCAAAAGTCGTAATTCGCCCCGAAGCCGTCAGGGTTCCAATATCGGCCAATTTCATATTTACCGACCCTACAGCCGCTATACCCGCATGCTGGTCATAGCCATAGGCCCGCAGTTCGTCGACCCAAATAGTAAACGTTTTAGGCCGTTCGCCGTCGCCAACCATTTTTGGATTACGCATACCAATCATGACAGACTGTACGGAACTCAAGTCGGGGCTACCTACCACGGTTAGTCGATAACGCCCGTTGGCCGACAGTTCTGAATAGGCCAGCGATGTTCGGCGGGTTAGTTGCCGGTTACGGTTAGCTTTGAGGTTAATGAGTTCTTCTAATGCCAGATCGAGATCATTACCGCCAAGTCCGCCAGACGTGCCCGTTGGCCAAATCACGTTTGCGTCCGCATTACCAGCGGGAGAAGCAATGAGGTTAGGTATTTCTATTTCGTAATAATTATCGGTATAATCGGTTCCAAGCCGCACAAACGTTGACACCTGAAAGCTCTCATTATCAGGATTGTGCATATGTACGAACATTTTGATCCGCTCCCGGAACAACAAATTGAAATTTGTGTTTTTGAACGCCCCGCGTGAGTCGCCGTCCCGGAGGTTTGTCACGCTCAGACGCATCGACTGCTCGTTCAATTCCACAACGTTCGGCTGCGTATAATCGCGGTCACGAACGTAGCCCGGTGGCACCGAGTACAGGTTTTTAACGCCACCCACTGTAGTCGTTTGCGTGCTGCTGTTTTCTTCGACATTGACCGTCGAGACAGTGAATTTAGCATCGTAGGGTTCGGGCACTTCCTGCAAACCGCGTTGGGTCAGGTCGCCGTTATATTTTCGGTACTGGTTGGCTTCCATCTGCAACTCCGAAAATCGCAGCACTACCGGTTGGTCAAAATCGGTCAGGTACATACGCATAAACCGCATGGATTTAAAGCCATTGATGCTGCCCACTTTCCGCAACGGTTCCCGAATTGGAATTCGGAACTGATACCAGTTAACAACGCCACCCGGTGCGCCTTTTGTTGGTACGGATACTTTATCGACAATATATTTTTGACCAACTTCCAGCTTACCCTGGCGCAGGTCTACTTCATACTCGTAGTAGGCTTCATTGTCGTTGATGGTGTTGTCAATATTAAGGTCTTCAATATCGGGCAGTGTAGAGGATGCGGGGGTCAAATACTGGTTGGTGCTGGTATTTTCGGGCGAGTTATTTTCCATGCCCATAAACCGCTTGTACCGCGCCACAATGTATTTCTGCTGATCGGCTTCGTCGCCGAGATAGAATTTAAAATCGTCACCCGAAGGATCCCGCTCAATCTCGGCCAGCGCATTGGGATCGGTCACTTTAGTTCGAATGGCGGCCAGATAGCTTTGAAAAAACTGTTGTTCTGATGTAACTCCATCTGGAATAGTTAGCTGACTACTCAAGCCGTCTAATCCAATATCCTGCCGGTCGCGAACGCCACTCTGGAACGCATTTGTAACAAACTGCTGCGTTGGTGCTTTTCCCCAGCCGGTTGTTGCGATGCCCCCAACGCGGGTACTGGCGGTATCGGCACTCGTTGGAAAACCATTTTCAAACTCATATCGTCCGTCTTTAATAACATCTTCCGAAATATCGCCGAGGTTAAAGACCAGTTTCCCTCCCGTTGTGTTATTTATGTTCTTCGTATCATCATTACTGCCTCGCACCACCCCGGCCGACCCCGACACGAACGGGTCCATTAACCAGAACGTCATATTTTCGATGTTGGCATTATCGAAATCAATATCCGAAGCGATAGCCCGCGTCACCGCCCCGAAGTTTTGTTTCAAGGTAGCTTGAGGCAAATTTCCCTTTGCATCCAGATTGGGGTTGTAGTTATACATACCCCGCTCGGCTGGGAAATACGATACGTCCAGAATGCTTTCGGGTAATTGTACCACTCTGGCCGACCGACCCGGAAATAAATCCTGGGGCAGAAATGGGCGTTCATAAACATGGCCATTTACATCGTCGAGGTCAATATTCGATGATACGCCCAATCCCGCTGAGCCAAAAATACTGGGGTCAACGGTGTAGACCGAAATTCGGGCGCGGTTATAGGCAAACGGCAGCGGATCGGCAAATGACCCTTGCGGAAACTGTTGCGGAGTAGCGCCCAGCCGCCAGCGCGTGGGTTGGCGGGTCAGATCAAAAATGGTACGGGCTGCTTCAAAATCGTCCAGGTAGCTCTCGTTTCGCGCTTTGGGGTTCGTACCGGGAAGAAGTTGAGCGACTTCGCCGTTGATCTGAACGGTAGACATTTCTTTAGTCTGGACACCCGGCAGGCCATCCAGGAAACGTGTCAGGCCGGGTGCATTCTTGCGAATGGTGGCGTTCAGCCCCAAAATAGTGTTGTTTACAGGCTCGTTGCCGAGGGCCACACGGGTCAGGAAACCAGCGGGCGTCTCTTTCATGTGCATGGCCGTCAACCCAACCGTAATGTCCCGACTGATGGCATAATCTAAGTGCGTACCAATCAGCGTTCGTATCTGATTCTGAAACAAATCAGGCTGCTCAAAGCTTATGCGAATTTCGCGGCCGGAGTTTGTCACACTCTCATTGGTGATGCGCAATCGGCCAATTTGGGCTTCGAGAACATAGTCTAGGCCGGCAACCAGCGGCACACCACCCGCCGTTACTGTTACCGACTGCTCATTAACACCATACGGCAATTGTACTTCGGCGCCGTTGCCCGACTGGAAAGAGCCTTTCAGGAAAAACTTATTTTTATCGGCAAGTTGTGCAGCATCAGTCTGTGTACCCCGGTAGAGCTGATCGAAAACATACTTGGACTTCAGCGATGCATCACTTCCGAGCTTCGTCGCCAGAAAAGCGCCGAACGGTTCCAGTGTTGGGAAAATAATCTTCCCGTACCGGCTATCTATAGTGAGGTTTTCAACGTAATCGAAATTACCGTCGGGTTGGGCGTCTAACTGTTGATTGAGCCGATCCATACCGAAGACCTGCACTAACGGTATGTTTTGGATAGCTCCTTCCTGAAGGTTCGGGTTGTCGATACCCGTTAAGTCATCTTTGTAAATAACCCGCAACTGAAACCCCTGTCGTGTAATCTGGGCCGAGTTGAGGGAGTAGATGTTTTTCATCATCAGGTTCCACATGGGCAACTGGAGGTTGTTGCGCAACGTAGCGGACTTTAACAGTTTCAGTACCAGCACCTCGTTATTCTGGCGAGCCTGATAATCTTCTGTCAACTCACCAACTTTATAATGTCGACCCTGATAGGTGTATTCGTAAGAAACCGCTAAAATTTCATCGTTACGCAACGGTGTTATAAGCGAGATATAGCCAAGATCGGGCTGTAGTTTGTACTCGCGGTCGGTCAGGCGTTTGGCTCCGCGCAGCAGGTCAAAGTCCGTGCCTTTAGCGAGTGCATATGTACCCGTCAGAATATCGTTCGTTCTATCTACCTGTCGGAATGGATTAGCGGCATCAGCCGTCAGCTTGTTGAAAAGGCTATTGGCTGCA
>JANXVQ010000963.1 GCA_025351545.1 Spirosoma sp. | reverse complement strand
TTCAGATAGAGCCGATTCATTACTTGGTTTCCGGTAAAGAATACATCGGGCAAACCATCTTTGTTGAAATCGCCCAGGGCCACTCCGCCACCATTGTAAAAATACTCAACATCAAGTATACTCATCGAATCATTGTTAGTGATCCGGTTGGCAAACGTAATTCCGGTTTCGTCGGCTGGTATCAGGGTAAAGAGTTGTTTCGAAGGAGACTGGCAGGCAGTTATGAGCCAGCCTAGCAAAACGGATAAAGCAAAGGATAAACACCGATAAGTCATGGATAATACCTGTAAATAAATGGCTAAAATACATAAATTAGCTAGTATTATTCAAATTTTCATTTTAAATTATTCATAGACATTAATCACATAATATCAGGAGCAGACGCTTGACTATTTACATGGCCTTATAAACGAATCATACTAAAACAATGAAAATTTTAATGTAGTTATAAGGTACATATACTTAAATTGAAAATCGAATAAACTACTGATAATAAGCGCATTGAGATTCAGTATTCCACTATTTATAGATTCGTTTACATTATAAGGTCATCACTACGTTGAAAAACAACAATATATACTTTGAAAAATGAACTTAACAAGCTAATATTGGTTCGTTTTTAACAGTTTTTAACCAACCTAATTTTCATGAAAGCACCGTTCTACAGATTTCTGCAGACCGCTTTTCTGGGTACAGTACTATTACTGTGGAGCCTAACCGCTTCTGCCCAGGACCGTCGTTTGACGGGTAAAATTTCCGGCACTGATGGCCCCGTGCCTGGCGCCAACGTTGTACTGAAGGGTTCCCAAACGGGAACTTCTACAGACGCCAACGGCAATTATGCACTGAATATTCGGGGGACTAATCCCGTTTTAGTGGTATCAGCCATTGGATTTAAAACTCAGGAGTTCACTGTCGGAAATCGCACTGCCGTTAATGTAACGCTCGAAGACGATGCCACAGCTCTGAGCGAAGTAGTCGTAACAGGGTATTCTACTGAAAATCGACGGGACGTAACAGGAGCCGTTTCGACCGTAAAACCAGCACAGTTACGGGTTGTTCCATCAACGAACGTTGAACAGCAGTTACAGGGCCGGGTTGCGGGGGTAACTGTTATTACCAATGGCCAGCCGGGCACTAGCAGCCAGGTTAGAATACGGGGCTTTGGATCACTGGGAGGTAACCAGCCATTGTATGTTGTGGATGGTGTGCCCACACAGAACATCTCCTATCTGGCACCAGATGACATCGAAACTACAACAGTACTGAAAGACGCAGCCTCTGCTTCCATTTACGGAGCGCGGGCGGCCTCTGGCGTTATTGTGTTAACAACCAAGAAAGGACAACGTAATGCTCAGAAACTGAGTATTACTTATGACGGCTTGTATGGAGCTACAGATCCGGGCAAAAGTCTTTCGATCCTAAATCCACAAGAACAGGCCGACTGGACATGGCAGGCACGTAGAAATGACATCTACCAGGCTGGTGGCACTGTAGGCGCGGGTAGCTTTGCGGGTCTTTCTGGTGGTCAATATGGCTCAGGACAAACACCCGTCTTACCCGACTACTTATTGGTAGGCAACCGATCCGGTTTAGCAGCATCAGCCGTGGATTTAACAGCAGAAGCAGGAAAATATAATATAAATCCTGCTAGTGGTGCGATCTACAACGTTATCCCTTCCAATAAGGCTGGCACAAACTGGTATAATGAGATTACTCGTGTAGCTCCACTTATGCGTCATAATCTGGGCTTCTCGGGTGGCACAGCATCCAGCCGGTTTTATGTTAGCTTAGGGATGCAGCAACAGGGTGGTATTGTCATTTATAACGACTTTTCACGGTATAATTTCCGCGCAAATACGGAATTTGACATTACCAAGAAACTTCGATTCGGCCAGAATTTCCAGCTTGCCTACATAAAAACCAGAGGTATTCTGGGCGGAACAGGCAATGCATTTGGTAATGCGACTAACAATAACTCAAGTTCCTCTGCGGATGAAAATGAAGTTCTATCGTCATACCGAATGCCTCCTATTATTCCGGTTTACAATTCCTTTGGTGGCTATGCTGGTACAGCTGCCCCTGGGTTTAACAACCCACGGAACCCAGTTGCTGACCGCCAGGCAAACGCCAATAACAGCAACTTCAATATCATAGGTTTTGGCAACGCGTATCTGGAATACGATCTCCTTCCGTCATTAACTTTACGGAGTAGCATTGGTGGTAACTATTATACTAATTACAATCATAGCTATGGCCGGATACAGTACGAAAACTCGGAAAACAACACAACGTATACCTACAATGAAGGTTCTGGTTATGGTTTAGCCTGGACATTTACGAACACGGCTACGTTTAAAAAGAAGTTTGGTCGTCATGACGTCTTTGCATTAGGAGGTATCGAAGCCTTGAATAATGGGGCAGGCCGTGGCGTTAATGGTTCTGGACAGAATCCGTTTTCAACAGATCCTAACTATGTTACCATCAGCACCACTACGCCCGGAGCTACTCGTTCGGTAAACAGCTTCAATGGTTTAGGGAATCAATTCTACTCCCTATTTGCGCAGGCTCGGTACACGTATAATGACAAATATATTGTAACAGGCGTTATTCGTCGGGACGGTTCTTCCCAGTTTGCCGCATCGAACCGTTATGGGGTATTCCCGGCTGTATCGGCGGGATGGCGTATTTCGTCGGAGG
>JANXVQ010000934.1 GCA_025351545.1 Spirosoma sp. | reverse complement strand
TATCAACGATAAAAACCAGTTGAGCATTCGTAACAACACAGTATTTTCGGAAGCGACTAACCTGGAGCGCGACGCAGCTAACTTCCGGTTTGGCGGTATTGACTTCAAGCAGACCAATAACCAAAGCAGCACCGTTGCCGAATTGAAGAGCCAATTTGGTGGACGGGCATCGAACAGCTTGATTTTTGGTTATTCGAGCGTTCATGATTCCCGGAATACGCTATCGAATATAAGATCGTTTCCGCAAGTCGAAATTGGCTATAACGGCGGTACAATCTTTATGGGTAATGACCGCGAAGCATCGGTATTTAACCTGCGCCAGAAGACGTTTGAGATCACGGACAACTTTACGTTTTATCTCGGTAAAAATACCTTCACAGTTGGTACGCACAACGAATTTTATAACATTGACTACGGGTTCGTAAATGCGCCAAACGGCCGGATTTCCTATCGCTCACCTACCGAATTTCTGGCCAAATTGCCCAACCGGGTGCGGGGTTCCTATCCGTTCGGCGATGCGACGAATAACCTGGATACTCAGTTCAGCAATCCATATGCTCACTTCAATGTTAACCTGTTAAGCTTTTATGTTCAGGACGAAATTCAACTTACAGATCGGTTGAAGCTTTCGCCCGGTATTCGCTTCGACTATTCGGGATTACCCCAGAAGCCAGCACTTAGTTCGCAGGTAACGGCGTCGGCTGGCGATCCAACGAATGTGGGTAGAACGTACACCAACACGCCCCTGAATCAGATCGCGAATAGTTACATGAACAATGTTCAGATATCACCTCGTTTAGGATTTAATTACGATGTGAATGGTGATAAGAGTTTGGTTGTCCGGGGTGGAACGGGCTTGTTCACCGGTCGGATTCCATTCGCCTGGTTAGGATACGCCTTCTACAATAACGGCGTGGGTTATGGTGCGTATGACTTTAACAATAATGCGACAGCAACGAATAAACTGGTTGGCGATCCGCTCATTGCGAATGGTGGACTATTGATCAATAATAATCCGGCAAACGGCGGTGTAACCCGTACGCAGGTCGATTTAATTGATAATAATTTCAAGATGCCGCAAATGTTCCGTAACAACCTCGCCATCGACTATACCGTGGGCGGCTACAAGTTTACGGTTGAGGGACTATACACGAAGGTGATTCAGGATTTGAAGTTTCAGCAAGTCAACACCAAAGATGTTGTTCGGTATTATAGCTACGATACGAAGCAGCAACAGCCGATTTATGTGGCCGCTACCGGAGCCGCCGGGGCGCAGCGAATTGATAATAACTTCGCCAATGCGTACATGCTTTCGAATACAAATAAAGGCTACCGGTACAGCCTGACGGGGCAGGTACAACGGAACTTCCCGATGGGATTTGGCTTTTCAACGGCTTATACCTACGGAAAATCGTTTGACATTACTAATGGTATTCGGAACTCGATGGAGTCGAACTGGCAGTTGAACCAGTCGTTAACGCCCAATGATCCGCAGTTATCGTATTCAAACTTCGATATCCGGCACCGCGTTGTTGGTACGGTCAATTATCGTCAGACCTGGAATACGCGTAATGCCACTACTGTTACATTGTTTTACTCGCTACAATCGGGTACACCCTTCTCGTGGGGTTATGTCAACGCAACTGTTGATGGATCAGCGCAAGCCAACAGCTTAGCCTACATTCCACGTGATCTGACCGAAGCGCAAAAGCTCTTGCCAACCGGCACACAAGCGGCTGACTTTATGAATTTTGTTGAATCGGAGTCATATCTGAAAACGCGTAAAGGCGACTTTACCGAACGGAACGCCGGCCGCACACCCTGGAACAATACAATGGATCTGCGTTTCCTGCATGAGTTCAAGTTAAAGGGCCGTCAGTCGATTCAGATCAGTTATGACGTTATTAACTTCCTGAATCTGCTGGATAAAAAGTTAGGCTATTACTACTTTTCGCCAAATACGTTTAACTCAACGGCGTCGGTTGGTCTGGCACGGGCCACGAACCCCACAGTTGGCGATCCAACATTTACCTGGACAGCACCAGCGGCACCGTATTCAATTGATCCATTGGGTTCGCGCTGGCAGATGCAATTGGGCGCACGATACACGTTCTAATTTCCTTTTTTTTCTATCCAAACAAACCGACCGGCTAAATAGCCGGTCGGTTTGTTTGTTTGAGGCTGGCACGAACGAAGACGTTCGTGCCAGCGGCTATCCATTCGCGCCAGTCACTATTATACAAAAAAGACAAAGCCAGAGCAATGCTCTGGCTTTGTCTGGCGACACCAATATGAGGATTTAGATTGTAGCTTGTCTGTGCAAACTAATTTCCAACAAAATTACCTGTTCCATATTATGCGGACGTTATGCCACTATTATGCTTGCGTTACGCCTAATCGATCACGCCATTCTGGGTGTCATTCTGGCTATCTTTCCAAAAACCGTTGACAAATTGGTACTTGATCTGATCACCCTTCATCAGCAGAAAGGTTGGAATCTGCTCTAATTGAAGCGGTTGTCCCGGTAGTTCGCCTTCGTGAAGCAAGTGTACTGCTTGCGTTGGAAAGACAGCTTTAGAGGATTGTTTCACATTAAATAAAACAATGCCCTGGCGCCGAAGGGCGGCTAAATCAAGTTTATCGAGATCAGCTGCGGAGTCGAGCGTATCAGTGTGGATACGGGCGGGCGTTAAGGTTAGCCCTGTCGCGTCGATTTCCTCTAATCCATAAAAAGTTGACAAATCGCCAATGTCTTCGATAGTACTTTTATACTGGAATGACTTTGTCCCGCTTGACGTGGACAAGCCAGGCCGAACCATTTTATTATTGACTTCTTCCCGATTAATGCCTACATCAACTATCACCGGTTTTCCTTCGCGTATGACTGTTGCATTCCGAATCAGAACATCAAATAAGGCGCGACCATTTTCGGGAATAGCCTGATAATCGGTGATATTTTCTTGTTTATAATCTCCATTGGCAATGGCTTTCAGTGCCGATAAAATTGCCACGAAATTTAGCCGCCGAATCGCCATCTTTTCTAAATCACCTTTATAACCGCCCGATTCAATCAGGACTAGCGTTGTGCCCCATTTCTGAATGTTATCGCCGAAAGCTCGTGGTTCAAATTCATCGTCATAACGAGCAATCTGTCCTGGTATAAACTGCTGCAATATGCGATTCATGCCTACAATAAGTTGCATAGACCGTTGCCGAATGTCATTAATATTTCGGTTTTCATCATAGGCCGTTGCCAGAAATGACATAACAGCCTGTTTGCCGGTTTTGCCAACACTATAGCGCGGACTCTGGTCGTGAAGGTTAAAGCCGACCAGGGGGCGAAGTGTTTGTTGCATGGTCTTAAGCAGCGCCCCTTCTGGGGTTTGCAAACGCAGGGCGTCGCGGTTCATATCAATGTCTGTTGCGGTTCGGCGCTGAAAGCGTTCGGCCCCATCGGGATTGAGCATTGGTACAAAATAGAGTGTCGTGTT
>JANXVQ010000931.1 GCA_025351545.1 Spirosoma sp. | reverse complement strand
GTTTATTACCCAGATTTTTTCCAGTAATGTAAGGGCCCCAGCTTGGACAAGTAGCCTCTTGAGCATACAGAGCTGTTCCGTCCATCGAGACTACTAAAGCAAGTAAAATAAATACAGTCAGTGGAGGATAAAATTTCATATTGGTTAGTCTGTTATGGTGACGATGTAGCAATAGCAAATTAGTTGCCAATTCTCCACCTAATCACATACCAAACACATTCAGGACTGTTAGCTATCAACAACTATGACCATTTTAGCACTGTTTATTACATACTAGTTGGCACAACTGGCAATCAAAGGTTCACGAGATAGATAGCGGTGCGCATCCGCAAATATTTTGCCAATTACGTCCGACTGTCTTTGCTAATCCAGAATATGAAAAAGTTCACTAAAAAGCCCTTTTGGAACAGCTTAGGGCCTTTTTTCACACCAAATACCCTAACTCCCTGTAAAGCAACCCTTTAGTGTTCCACGTGGATACAGTATCAACATAGGTATAGATTACCCAATCTTATTTGTTATATAATTTATATTATGTTAAGTAATGTTTTTATTAAATAGGGTTAAGACTGATTCGCCTTAACCCTATTTACTTATTTACTCTCAATACAAACGATCTTCTTCTCTTCGTACTGCTTCAGGATATTTTGCAGATTGGTTAAGTTAGTATCCAACTCTACTTCATCTTTGATCGACTTAGCTTTTGTAAAATAAGGTAATGACTGTCTGAATCTGCCACACACTTTACCGTCTAACTCTTTACCATTCTTAGTGTATTCAGCCATGTCCATCCGATCTACACCACGCTTCATTTCAACAGCATCGTTAAAAATGAAAACAGCCATGTTAAAGTTAGCATCGAAATTAGTAGGGTCAACAGCTAAGGCTTTGTCCAGATACTGTTTCTCTAAATTCTTGATTTCCCCTTGCTTCTGCTTTAGTTCAGTCAACCGTTTTTCAGAATCAGCCGATGCCGCTGCATTGGCGGCCACTGCTTTAGCTTCCGCTTCATATTTGACCACCTCTAGTTTTTGCTCAGCCAATTTTTTCTGTACGTCGGCTAACTGACGTTTCAACTCCGGCTTTGGCGTCTTTTTAATGGATGCACTTAAACGGGCAATCTCACTGCTATACGCATCAACGATACTCTTGGCATCAGCCAGCTGCTTTGCCGTACTGCCACCTTTTTTTCCAGCGCTTTCCAGTTTGCGAATTTCGTCGGTAGACTTATCGGCAACGTTATGGTAGACAATCGACAGGTTCACCAGATTCTGTACATTCGTTGGGTCTTTCTCAACCATTTGCTTCATACCGGCTATGGCATCGTCCATCCGGTTCGTCGATAACATGATATTAATTTTCTCATTAGCCAGATCTTTGTTAGTGGGTGCCAGAGCAATTCCTTTATCTAACGTGGCCAACGCTTTATCTATCTCATTATCAGCTCGATACAGCATCGCTAAAGAGCCATAGATAGCAGCATCTTTACCCCCGCCGGTAATATATTTCTCCAACTGGGTCTTTGCCGTTGCATTGTCTTTAACCTGCTGCGCAGCAATAGCCGTGTAAAGTGGCGCTAGTGTATCCTTCGGATTAATTTCACCTGCCATCGCCATAGACTTCATCGCTTCGGCGTAGTTCTTTGCTTGAAACTTAGCTACCCCCTGCTGCATGAAAGCACTATACATAACCGGTCCTTTCATCGCTTCTTCAGCTTCTTTCGCTAATTTTCCCGGACCACCTTTTTTATCTTTGTCCAGTTCAATAACTTTTTTGTAGGCTTCATATGCAGTTGTTGCAGCCGTTGAATCCATCCGAATAAACTGGCCGGCAATATTCTGGTACGTTTTGGCCCGATCCATCCAGGTACTGGCTTTCACAGAATTTTTGGCATCCGCAATATCCTTGTCACTTTTTTCCTTTTCCTTCTTGAAAGCATCCATAGCTACCGCATCGCCAGTGGCTGCTGGTTGCTGGGCGCGTACACCTATTGAGAGTAGACACGCAACGAGGATTACAAAAATTTGTCTCATGTGTAAAATGGGGTTGTGTTTTTCTTTTCAGAAACGAAATTACGGAATCTGTTTGTATAAGCATGACCCGTCTTAAATTGTTTGAGCCGCGCAACTGATTTATACCATCAGTTGCGCGGCTCAAACACCTGTATAACGTTACTAGTCTTCGACAATAACCGCTGGTTCGACAGGGATTACCTCCTCCCCTTCGTCCCGCTTGATTTTTGTGACAGACGATATTTCGTCGCCGTCATTCAACTTAATCAACCGTACACCCTGCGTGTTCCGGCCAATGACGCTTATTGCATCAACCGGGGTCCGAATGGCAATGCCCGATTTATTAATGATCATCAGGTCATCGTTATCGGCTACGTCGAGAACAGCCACTAATCGGCCTACTTTCTCGGTTACTTTTAGCGTACCGACACCTTTGGCTCCCCGGTTGGTAATACGATATCCGTCAATGTCGGAGCGTTTCCCGTAGCCGTTTTTAGAAACAACCAGCAGTTGGGCCTCGGCTGACGAAATACAGACCATCCCGATCACGTGATCAGTAGGGTCTTCATCAGCCAGGGTAATACCCCGTACGCCAGCAGCAGTCCGGCCCATCGGTCGGACGCGGCTTTCGTGAAAACGAACCGCTTTGCCCGCACTCGATGCAATGACAATGTCATTATCGCCATTGGTCATACAAACACCAAGCAGTTGATCATCCTCATCAATCGTGATGGCAATGATTCCATTCTGACGAGGACGGGAATAAGCTTCCAGCATGGTTTTCTTGATGGTGCCCTTCCGTGTACACATCACAATATAATTATTGTTGATGTAGTCCTCGTTCTTCAGGTCTGTGACGTTAATAACCGCCCGGACTTTATCGTCAGATTCTATGTTGATAAAATTAGCCAGCGGCCGACCTTTCGATGTCCGGGACCCTTCGGGAAGTTCATAAACAGGTAACCAGTACAAACGCCCTTTCTGCGTAAACGCCAGCAGGGTATTGTGCATCGTAGCCGTGAACAGATTCTCGGTGAAGTCCTCTTCTTTAGTAGCGACTGCCTTCGCGCCAACTCCTCCCCGACCCTGTGACCGGTATTCGGTAGTTGGTGTCCGTTTGATATAGCCTTCGTGCGAGATCGTGATCACCATGTCCTCATCGGCAATGAGCGATAGATCACTAATATTCCCATCACCGAGAGGATTGATATCCGTCCGTCGCTCGTCGCCATAGCGGGCACGAATGTCGGTCAGTTCTTCTTTAATTACCTGCCGCTTCCGCTCTTCACTATCCAGAATGGATTTCAGGTCGGCAATTTCGGTCATCAACTGATCAAACTCAGCCTGTAACTTATCCCGTTCCAGACCCGTCAGGCGTTGTAAACGCATTTCAAGAATCGCTTTGGCCTGAATATCACTCAAACTAAAGCGTTCCATCAGGCCCGTCCGGGCTATTTCGGAATCACGCGATGAGCGAATCAGCGCAATAACAGCGTCGATGTGATCCAGCGCGATTAACAGACCCTCTAAGATATGGGCTCTTTTTTCGGCTTCGCGCAATTCATACTGCGTCCGACGGGTAATTACCTCGAACCGGTGCTCGACGTAATACTTCATCATATCCTTTAAGTTCAGTATCATCGGACGCCCTTTAACCAGGGCGACGTTGTTGATGCTAAAGGACGATTGCAAGGCTGTATGTTTATACAGGTTATTCAGGACAACGTTTGGAATAGCGTCTTTCCGAAGGTCATAAACCACCCGGAGACCATCCCGATCTGACTCATCGCGAAAAGCCGCAATGCCTTCAATTTTCTTATCGTTGATG
>JANXVQ010000900.1 GCA_025351545.1 Spirosoma sp. | reverse complement strand
TGACTTATTCAAAGACGTGCCCCGCTACGGGACAATTTTGAAAGGAAAATAGAATAGAACCGCACCGGCGGACCGGCTGATTATTAAGGTCTGTCATTCCAACGTTAGAAGGAATCCTGAACTCTCCTTGTTGGCAACGTTAAGATTCCTCCTAACGTCGGAATGACAGAAAACCTGAACCTTGACAAAGTTTTTCACCTAACTACTCAGGCATAAAGATCAGCCGGTCTGCCGGTGCGGTTCCATTATTATCACGGCAGTATATAAACCGTTAGCGAGCGGGCGCCATGTGCGCCAATAACCAGACTCTGCTCAATATCGGCGGTTTTTGACGGGCCGCAAATGAACGTTCCGAATCCAGTTTCATCAACCTTCAACAGTTTATAAGCGTCATGCATATTGGCAACAATCGTCGATTGCCGAATAATGATGACTAAATACTGCGTAATCATCGGCGCTACCCGTTGAGGCAGTTGACGCTCATCTACCCAGATGGCTGCATTCTCGGCCACCGCTAATGGTCCTTCGATAATAGCCAGATTTAGTCCGGCCAGTTCATGCGGATCAGCAACGTCCATCGTCATATCGGCCAGGTCAGCGAGCGCCGAACAGGTCGTTGCCACACTTGCCATTCCAGCATATTGCTGCTGTATATGATCTTTAATAGCTTCATAATCCGGCACAATAACGGCAACACCACCAACGAACATAAGTACGTCAATGAATTGTTTCGTCAGATCAGGAAACAACGATGTAAACGTGAACTGATCTGGTAATGGCAGCAATGAAGGCTGGTTCGCCTTGATATTAGCCAGCATCTGGTCGCGGGTGGTCATTCTTTTTTACGGTTAACATACCAGTCGTGGAAACTTTCGGCAGGTGGCTCAGGCATTTCGCGCTGGTTATACCAGGGATTCAAGCGATTTTCGACGGTAACGGGTGCAAACCGTAAAACGCCCCGCCCTATTTTACCAGCCATTCGATATAAACGGGGCGATTCCAGCACCGTGGCCATAGCCTTCATGGCAACAGTCTTAGAACCAGGTCCGTAGCCTTCCTGCATCAGCACCTGCCGCCATTTATAGAGTTGGTCATGAATATCAATCTTGACCGGGCATACGTTAGAACACGATCCACAAAGTGTAGAGGCAAACGGCAGATCGGCGTTTTGTCTCATGTCCAGATTCGGCGCCAGAATTGACCCAATCGGCCCGGCAACGGCGCTGTGGTAACTAAACCCACCCGACCGCCGATAAACAGGACATGTATTCATGCAGGCTGCACACCGGATACACTTCAACGAATTCCTAAAATCGGCCCGACCCAACTGGCGGCTACGGCCATTGTCCACAATAACAATGTGCATTTCCTGGCCCGGTCGGGGACGGTGAAAATGACTGGAAAATGTTGTAATGGGCTGCCCGGTAGCCGAACGGGCCAGTAACCTTAGATATACGCCCAAGTGCTCAGCGCGGGGAATAATCTTTTCAAATCCCATAGCCGCAATGTGTACATCGGCCAAATGCGCCCCCATATCGGCATTGCCTTCGTTGGTGCAGACAACAAATCCACCTGTTTCGGCAATGGCAAAGTTAACACCGGTGAGCGCCACCTTACGCGTTAGAAATGTATCGCGCAGGTGATGACGGGCGGCTTCGGTCAGGTATTGAGGGTCGGTCGCTCCTTTATCCGTACCGAGATGCTGGTGAAACGTTTCACCCACTTCAGCTTTGGTCAGGTGAATGGCAGGCAGAACGATATGGGACGGTGGCTCGCCCCGCATCTGCACAATTCGCTCGCCCAAATCGCTGTCAATTACGTCAATCCCGTTGTCAATCAGGTACTTATTGAGGTGACACTCTTCGGTCAGCATCGACTTTGACTTGACCATTTGGGTAGCCCCTGCCTGTTGTATCAGCTTATGGATAATCGCGTTGTGTTCGTCGCCGTTGGCTGCCCAGTGAACCGTAATACCGTTTCGGATAGCATTTGCTTCAAACTGCGTCAGCAAATCATGCATGTTCGACAGCACATGATTTTTTATTTGCGATGCGGCCTCCCGCAGTTGTTCCCATTCGGGCACCAACGCCACGGCCCGGTCGCGTTTGGTACGCACGAACCAAAGCGTTTCATCGTGCCAATCGACTCTGGCTTCATTTTTATTGAACTCAGTGGCTGCGTCAGCGTGGTCTACAGTAAGCTTGTTCATAAGTTGAGCTATTAAATCGTAGCCGTTAAGATTTCGGCAATGTGCTTGACCTGTACGGCCGAGTTTGCTCGTTTCAGGATACCTTCCATATGCATCAGGCACGACACATCTACGCCGGTAATATAGTTGACGCCGTGACGCAGGTGGTCGGCCACACGATCTTTACCCATTTTGGCCGAAACGGCTTCTTCAGTCACGCAGAACGTACCGCCAAATCCGCAGCACTCATCGCGCCGGTCGAGCTGCACCAATTCTATACCATTAACCAGATTGAGCAACTGAACCGGCTTCGAAAAGGGAGCGGAAACGACCAACTCCGACATTTGTGCTAGTCCCAACCCGCGCTGTCCGTGACAACTCTGGTGCAAGCCAACCCGATATGGAAATGTAGCGTCTAACGTTGAGACATGCATTACATCGGTAAGGAATTCGGTGAGCTCGTAGATACGGGACCGGATGGCCGCAGCATCTTCCTCATGGGTCGAATGCAGATGATGTTTAATGTGCAACGTGCAGCTACCCGACGGCGAAACGATGTAGTCGAAGTCGGCAAAGTTTCGCACGAAATTTTCATTGCAGCCTCCCGCCAGATGTTCATAACCGGAGTTAGCCATTGGCTGGCCGCAGCAAGTTTGCTGGAGCGGATAGGATACGTCGCACCCTACTTTTTCCAGCAATTTCAGCGTAGCGATGGCTACCTGCGGATAAAACTGGTCAATATAACACGGAATAAACAGGCCAACTTTCATGTTTTATTCAGACTAAACAGGCACCCTTTTGACGCATTTAGCAAAAAGGCAACGTTGATTTACAAAAATAGGCCCCACCAAACTAAATCCATCCTGTACTCTCCTACCTGAAAGGTCTACTTAAAGAAACGTTACCCGGTAAAGCGTATTATTTAATGTACACGAGAAAATTAATTCTGAATTGGTAATCTATACAGGCACGTCCTATCTGATAATAAACCAAAAAAAGTAGAAAATATTAATAGTTGTTGTTTGGTTTAAACGATTAAGCTTATATTTGTTTGATTTTGTTATCGGAGTAAATTTGCTGATAATATCCGCGCTAACATGATCAGTCACAGATGGTATGAGTAAGATAAAGGTGTCAATAAAAGATATTGCACAGAAAGCAGGTGTCTCAACGGCATTAGTATCTTACGTTCTCAATGGAAAAGAGAAAGAGAGTCGGGTTGGGCAGGAGATTGCCTTAAAAATAAAGCAGATAGCGGCCGAATTAAACTACCAGCCAAGCCATTTGGCGAAAAGTTTACGGAGCGGAAAAACACATACTATTGGTTTGATTATCGCCGATATATCAAACCCGTTTTTTGCGAACATAGCCAGGGTGGTCGAAGATGAAGCGAAACGAAATGGGTATACGGTCATTATTGGCAGCTCGGATGAGAATGCGGACAAGTCGCGAGACTTACTGGATGTACTGATAAACAGGCAGGTTGATGGATTTATCATCGTATCCTCAGAAAATTCCGAACAGCAAATTCATAACCTCAAAGACAAGAATATCCCCTTTGTTCTGCTAGACAGATATTTTCCGGAAATACCAACTGATTTTGTATCGACAGATCATTACAAAGCCTCTTATGATGCGGGAACACACTTAGTCAGGAACGGGTATAAACGTATTGGCATGATTGCCTACGATTCGCATCTTTTCCACATGCAGGAACGGATACGAGGGTATCGGGATTCGCTTAGAGATAACAAGATAGATTTTCAAAATTCCTGGCTGAAACCGGTTAAAATCAATACGATCGAAAACGGAGTGAAAGCGTCCATTGATGAAATGCTCGCTTCTGATCAGCCTGTCGATGCAATACTTTTTGCCACTTATAGTCTGTCTGTCAGTGGATTAAAGCATATTAATCACTTACGACTGAGGGTGCCTGAAGATTTAGGAATCGTTAGTTTTGGACAAGCTGAAGTATTTGAACTTTACTATTGTCCCATAACCTACCTGAAACAACCCATTGTGCTGTTGGGTCAAACAGCGGTTGAATTATTAGTCAAAAAATTGACCAGCAACCTAAACGAACCCGCACAAATATTGATGAAAGCAGAATTGATTGAACGAGCATCTTCAAAAGCAAAATATAGCGTTTTAACTTAGTTTTGAAAACTTGCTTAATCGTTTAAGCAAAAATATTGACTGTTCCTTACCCCTCCCTTAATTATATGCAACGAAGAAATTTCCTCAAGTCCACGTTAGTCGGTTCGACAGCTATTTGGGCTGGTTTACCGACTGGCACAGCCCAGGCAGCAGCCAAATTAAAAATCACTAAAATCAGATATTACAGCGCCCCCGGTTACAATAAACCACTTTTCAACCAGGCTCGCGGTATTGTCGAAATCTATACCGATGGCGGAATTGTCGGTATTGGCGAAGGCGGTTCTAAGGACATGATTGAACAGTGCGCTCAAATGATCATTGGCGAAGATCCTTTCCGCATTGAGCACCTTTGGCAAAATATGTATAGAGGCATGTTCTATCCCCCCGGTCGCGAGAAACTTCATGCGTTGGGTGCGTTGGAAATGGCGTTGTGGGATCTTAAAGGAAAGGCATTAGGCGTGCCTGTTTATGAATTATTAGGCGGGGCTACGCGTGATTATGTTGAATGTTATGCCACCGGCTTCCGGGCCTCTAAAGCTAAAACCGAAGAAGAACGGGCGAGAGATTGCATAGAAGCAGGCTTAAGAGCCTATCGAATTGGCCCGACTGGTGGTAGTGGCGAACAGCCTTTTGACTTTTACGATAATGCGAAGAAAACAATCGAACTCTGCAAACGAATAGATGCTGCGGTGGGTGGCGGTGGCAAATGGGCGCTTGATTTACACACGCGCTTTGATACGACCGAGGGCGTCAAAATATGTAAAGCCCTGGAAAACCTGGAGCCCTATTTCGTAGAGGACATCGTTCGGTCAGAGAATCCGGCTGTCTACAAAACAGTGCGTCAGATGACCACCGTCCCTATTGCCGTTGGGGAGCAATTTGGCGATCGGTGGGATATTAATGAGTTTATCGAGCAACGTCTGATTGATTATACGCGGGTTACCTTGCCCAATACGGGCGGAATCGGCGAATTCAAGAAAATAGCGTCTTTGTGTGAGACACACTATATAGGCATGATCCCGCACTTCACAGGCCCTCTGTCTACGGCTGCCCTGGTGCACGTACTAGGCTCCAGTAGCCCAACCCGTTGCCTGATGGAATTAGGCGGTGGCGAACCGGAGCGTCCCCCCTACTTTAATGAGGACTATGTAAATTTTAAAAATGGCAAGTTATACCTGAATCCAGAGCCGGGATTAGGCGTAAAATTCGATTCAAAAAAGGCAACGTTTGTTACAGAGATTACCGCTAAAACGCCATTCCCGCACCCGGTTTTGAGAAGCCCGGACGGCGCTATCCACAACTGGTAAGCCTGCCAAACAAGACATCACTTACCGTTCGCTTTCAGCAAGAGAAAATAGAGGTACAACCTGAAGTTTGATTAAAAAAACATAGTGAGGAACGTCTGAATTCCGGGTTGGGCATATTTTTTCAAAATCGTTAAAAATTGTAACTATATCAATTTTTAGCATCAATATAACTAGGAAACATTACCTCTTTGTCCTTTACCTTAATCGTTTAAATACATGAAAAAACCTTTAATATTTCTCTTCTATTTACTGTTTAGTAGCGGCCTGACAATGGCTCAAACAAACAGTGTGACCGGTAAAGTAACCGGCTCCGATAAGCAGGGATTGCCCGGCGTAAATGTTGTGGTCGGTGGTACATCGGTAGGTACTGCAACCGATGCATCGGGTAATTATTCGATTAACGTACCGGCTAATGCCTCGCTCATTTTTTCGTATATAAGCTACATAAGTCGGACTGTTCCCGTCAACAATCGCTCTATTGTGGATGTAGAATTGGTGGAAGATGCCAAAGCTATTAAGGAAGTAATTGTTACGGCACTCGGCATCAAGCGGGAATCGAAAACGCTGGGGTATGCGACGGCGACGGTCAATGCCGACCAGATATCGACCAACCGAACGCCCAATTTTATAAGCGGCCTACAGGGCAAAATGGCGGGGGTTAATATTACCACAATGGGAACGGGACCCGCCGGAACAGCCAAGATTCGTATTCGTGGGCAGTCGTCGTTCAGCGGGCAAAACAATCCGCTGATCGTGGTAAACGGTGTTCCGATTGACAACTCCAACTATTCACTCGGTGGTGATTTTGGCAATCGTACCACTACAGGTCTCCCAAACAACAGTTCGGACGGTGGCGATGGGCTGAGCAGCATTAATCCCGACGACATTGAAACCATGACCGTGCTGAAAGGAGCCACGGCAGCCGCTCTGTATGGCTCACGCGCCAAAGACGGTGTGGTGATGATTACCACCAAAAGTCGGGGTTCGGGCAAGGGGTTTGGCGTAACATACAACACCAACTTCACCACCGATACCCCAATAGACTACACTGATTTTCAGTACGAATACGGGCAGGGCGAAGGTGGAAAACGGCCAACCACCGCTAACCCGACATCAGGCGTGTGGAGTTTTGGTGAAAAATTTCAGCCGGGCATGACGCAGGTTCTGTTCGACAATAAGACCTACCCTTACGAGCCGGTTTACAACCGCGTAAAGCAATTCTACCGCGTGGGCACCAACTTTACCAATACTGTAACCGTAGCAAACAGCGGGCAAAACGGGGGTTTCAGTCTTTCGTTCGGCAACACTGACAACCGGGGGATCATGCAGAACAATACGTTCAACCGCAAAGTGATAAATCTGGGCTTCACTCAGAACATTACCAGCAAACTGACTGCTACGGGCAATATTAACTACTCGAAGGAGAATAACGTTAACCCACCACAGGTAAACGCCCAGGATTTTGCGGTCTCGACGGTAGTTTTCACGCTGGCCAACTCCATGCCATTCAACGCCTTGCGGGACAATCAGACCCAGGCCAACGGCGATGAGTTTGTGTTCTCGCGCTTTCTGGTACGAAATAATCCGTACTATTCCATGAGCCGTCACTTTGAGAACGTTCGGCGCGACCGCCTGTTCGGCAATGTTGCCCTCAAATACCAATTCACCGACTGGCTGTATTTACAGGCACGTGTTTCTCAGGATTTTTACATACGTAATCAGGACTATAACATTCCCAATGGCTATGCACCTATTGCCAAAGCCCCCGTTGGCTATATAAACGGCGCATATACACAGGACGTACGCCAAAACACAGAACGGAATTTAGACTTCATCCTGGGAGCTAACAAAACGTTTGGCAAGATTGGCGTAGACATTACTTTAGGCGGCAATTCCAGATATGCCCGCAATGACTATAACAGCGTAACGGTGCAGGATTTCGTAACACCGGGCTTGTATACGGTAGCCAATGGGCGTATCAAAAACCCGATCTATGCGCTGGCAGAAAAGAAAATCAACTCGCTGTTTGGAGCTGCCACCATCTCTTATAAGGATTATCTATTCCTGAACGTAACGACCAGAAATGACTGGTTCTCGACGCTGGCGCCCGCTAACCGAAGTATTCTGTATCCATCCGTTACCGGCAGCTTTGTGTTCTCGCAGGCGTTTGAAGGCCTACCCTCCTGGCTGTCGTTCGGAAAGCTGCGGGCGGCCTACGCGCAAGTGGGTTCAGACAACGTAGAACCGTATTCCAGTGCCCTCTACTACGGTGTCGATAACAATCCGTTCCCCAATCCGACGGGTCAGCTCGTGCCGGTAGGTGGTATAAACGCGTCGGTCGTCCCGAATAGAAACCTGCGCCCACTCCGCATTTCGGAAGCCGAGGTTGGCCTGGAGTTGAAGCTATTCAACAACAAAGTAGGCTTTGACTTTACCTATTATAAGAAAACGACCGACGACCAGATTCTGGCCGCTCAGATTTCCGATGCCTCCTCTTATACCAGCAAGCTGATCAACGTAGGCCGGAGTATGAATCAGGGCCTTGAGATGTTACTGACGTTTTCGCCCGTTGTTACCCCCTCATTCCGTTGGGATGTCAGTGCCAATGCGTCTTACAACACGTCGAAAGTTCTGCGTCTAGGGTTATCCCCAAATGATACCGTCATCACGGTAAGCAGTGGTGGGGGTCGGACACTGAATCAGGTAGTCGGTAAGCCCATCGGGCAGTTATATACGTTCACCTATCTGCGCGATGCCCAGGGACGGCAGGTATTCGACGCCAATAGTGGAATGCCGTTACGTAATAACACGCTGGTGAACGTGGGCAACGCCCTTCCAACCTACTTTGGCGGCATTACCAATACGTTTACCTACAGAGGCTTATCACTTTCTGTCCTGATTGATTTCAAGTTAGGCCACAAAATGATTGCCGGACGTAACATAAACTACGTACGCCACGGCTTATCGAAACGGACTCTACCCGGCCGGGACGTAGGCTATGTTATTGGCAACGGGGTCAATCCCAACGGTGAAATCAATCAGACAAAAGCGGCTGTACAGCCTTTCTACGAATCTATCAACCCACTGGGTATCAACGAGGATTTTGTATTTAACGCTGGGTTCTGGAAACTACGGCAGATTTCACTGGGCTATGATTTCACCAAATTACTTCCCCAGAGCCTTTTCATTAAAGGCTTGAAATTAAATGCTGTAGCTAACAATGTCCTGATCATCAAGAAATGGACCGAAAACATGGACCCCGAAGAAGCACTGGTTTCGTCGGACAACAATGTGGGGCTGGACTTCTGGCCGGGGTTGCCACCTACCCGCAGCATTGGCTTTAACCTGAATGTTAGATTCTAATCAAGTTTACGGTTTACCGTGGGCTAACGCGTCAGCCCACGGTAAACAAAAACGCTACAATCATGAAATTAAATTTAAACTATACAATCGCCCTGTTCCTCTCACTAAGCCTGCTTACAGGATGTGATCAGGGATTCGACGAAATAAATACAAACAAGGTGGACCCAACGGCCCTGTCCCCTTCTTTAGTGCTCAACAAGGCCATTATTAGCACAAACTACCTCGACGGCTTTGGTACGCTGGGGATGCTGACCTACAATTTTGGGATTGTGCAGCAGATCATTACGCCCTACGGCAGTTCATTATCGGGGGCTAATTACGACCAGATCAACGGTGGCAATACTCCTTTGGTCTGGACTAATTTCTACCGCAATGTACTCAAGCAACTGGTGGCGGTGATGGTCCAGACCAAGGGCGATCCGCTACAGATAAACACTTACAATGCGGCCCG
>JANXVQ010000726.1 GCA_025351545.1 Spirosoma sp. | reverse complement strand
CAACAATGAAGATTATATTCTGCGGTCGGTAGAAGCCGGAGCGTATGGCTATATTTTGAAGGATTCATCGTCTGATGAAATGATAAAAGCCATTCGCACGATTGCCACTGGTGAAAAATATTACAGCTCGCCAGTAGCCTCAATTATTTTGAGCGGCTACATGCAGCAATTAAAAAAAGGAGATCGTCATGGCCGTACCGAACGCCAGTCGAAACTTTCCAACAAAGAAAAAGAGATTTTGCAATTTTTGGTCGATGGCATGAGCAGTCGGGAAATTGCTGAAAAACTTCAGCTCAGTGTTCGAACGGTCGATAACCATCGGGCCAATATGATGCGTCGGTTGCAGGTGCGTAATGCGGCTGAGTTGGTTAGAATGGCGGTAGAGGATAAGTTGATCTAATCTGAATGCCAAACGAGTACATCTGGAAAATTGTGAACTCGAAAAATATTTTTTAGGTTTGCTCCCTAAACCGGCTCACTGCCGGTTTTCCATTTTCTTAATTCTATAGTAAAAAGGTAGATTTTATCAACTAATAAAACCACTTGATTATGTCACTTCGCTTAGGAGATATTGCCCCCGATTTTGAGGCCGATACAACCCAGGGCCATATCCACTTTCATGAATGGTTAGGCACCTCCTGGGGAATGCTATTCTCGCACCCCGCCGATTTTACGCCCGTTTGCACAACTGAATTAGGCAGAACTGCGCTACTGAAAGATGAGTTTGGTAAGCGTAACGTAAAAGTTATTGCCGTATCGGTTGATGATTTGGATTCGCACAACCGCTGGACGCCCGACATTAAAGACGTGACGGGTTCGGAAGTCAATTTTCCACTTATTGCTGATGCTGATCGGATAGTGGCTACTCTGTATGATATGATTCATCCCAATGCCAGCGAAAAATCAACAGTACGCTCGGTATTCGTGATTGGGCCCGATAAAAAAATTAAACTGACGCTGACCTATCCAGCCTCAACAGGACGCAATTTTAATGAACTGCTGCGTGTAATTGATTCGCTTCAATTAACGGCTGAATATCAAGTGGCTACCCCCGCCGACTGGCAGCCCGGCGAAGACGTAATTGTGACACCCGCTGTCACGAACGACCAACTGGAAGCCAAATTCCCTAAAGGTGTAACGTTTGTTAAGCCGTATCTACGCACAACTCCGCAACCCAATAAATAGTAGCAAACTTTAAGGATGTACCGTTTAAAATAGGACCGTAGGTGTATAAAATCTTTGTACATCAAACCTTACGACTGCTCATCAGGTTAGGTGATTTATTAAAAAACTAAAACACCTTAGCGTTATGGCAAAGAATAAAAACGACAATCCTGAGCATAGTGAGGGGCCGGTTGCGACGGCTATTGAAGAACAAACCGCCAAACTGCCATCCGACATTTTCCTGTGGGCTGCATTGGGTTCCATGGCCGTGTCATTGTATCTGCAATCGCAGGGTGACCGCGACCGGAGTTTATTTGTTGGCCAATGGGCGGCTCCATTCCTGTTACTTGGTGTGTATAATAAGCTGGTCAAACTTGAAGGCCACGATGGTCAGGATTAATCAGTTTTGGTAAATTATAAAAAAGCCCGCTGCATTTCCAGCGGGCTTTTCTATGTTCGTTATGTTCAGACCTAAAGCCGTATTTTTGGACTGGTAATTTAATTATCCTCATGAAAATCCGCGTTCTATTTAGTCTCATCTTTCGACGATATGGTCTATGGATTGCGGCATTGCTATTGATAATGATCACGTTTTGGGTTGTTCGGTCGCGTCGCCCCGATGCACTGAATTGGCAGTTTGTGCAGGCATTTGGTATTCGATTGCCCATGCATTATAGCATTCATGGTATAGATGTGTCCCGACACAACGATCGTATTGACTGGACACGGGTTCGACAGATGGAAGCGAACGGTGTTCGACTTCAGTTTGTATTTATCAAAGCAACTGAAGGAGCAACCCTGGCTGATAAATATTTTGGAAAAAACTGGCGTGAAGCTAAAAAATCGGCTATGCGCCGGGGTGCCTATCATTTTTATCACCCCACCCGTGACCCGCTCAAACAGGCTGCTAATTTTATCCGGAATGTGAACCTGAGCGAAGGAGATTTTGCACCAGTTATCGATTTTGAGGTTATAAATGGTCAATCAGATGAGACTATTATTAATGGACTTCGACTCTGGCTCGAAACTATTGAGACACACTATAAGATCCGTCCGATCATTTATACGAATGGCAATCTTTACCGTCGTTACATAAAAGGTAATCTGGACGAATACCCACTTTGGATTGCCGATTATTCTGCTGCACATCTGCGTAGCTATAACGCTGATAAGCTATATCTATGGCAACATAATCAAGGTGGTTGGGTAAAGGGCATTCGAGGACAAGTGGATTTTAATGTATTTGTGATGGCTGCCGATCGAATGAAGGACATTTGTTTATAAGCCTTTATGATTAAGGTAGCTTACAAACAGGTTTATACCTGCTTATACAAGCACTTTGGTGAGGTCAGCCGGGCCAGCTAACCAAGCTTTGGCCTTCTCTCCAAAGGCTTTCATGTGCGGCATTTGAGAGTGTGCCAGCAAACCCGCTTCGTCATCCCAAAGCTCGTGCATAATAAAGCGTTCGGGGTGTTCGGAGCTTTCATATAACTCGTAGAGTTGACAAGAGGCTTCAGCTCTAACGTGTGGAATCAGGTCAAGTAAGCCGTTTCTAACGTTTGTCTCGGCTCCCGGTAGAGCGGTAATGGCGGCAAATACTAAAAGAGGCATAGGGGATGTTTTTATATGTATAGAAAAGTAGTGAAATCAACGGTTCACCGTTGCCAGATTTCCCAGGCCTTCTCGGCCTGTAGCTCCAGCATACGCAGGCCATTAAGTACAGAGGCTCCGTGTTCACGGCCAAGTTTCATAAGTTTTGTTTCGGCGGGATTATAAACTAAATCGTACAGTAGATGATGCTCAGTCAGTAAGTTATATGGGAGAGCAGGAGATTCGTCGATACGCGGGTACGTGCCTACTGGCGAACCGTTAA
>JANXVQ010000888.1 GCA_025351545.1 Spirosoma sp. | reverse complement strand
GTGTTTTCAGGCAAGCCAATACCTCAATATTGGCGTCTTTGCATCGCTGGTACATCGCATCGTAATCCCAGCCACCCGAGATGGTAGGGTTATAGGAATACACCCCCGGCGCTGATTCGAGTTTGCTCCAGTCCATGTAATGACGAATACCGGCAAAACTTTTGACCATGTTCATCTTTGGCTCGCTAATCTGCCAGGGCGAATTTCCATCTTCAAAATTCCACTCGAAGGCATTCACGCCGAACATATCCCGCAGTTTAATGGCTTTTTTCGGGCTGGGCGTTGCGGCTGCGGTAGGCGGGGTATAGGAACCATACAACTCCATTTCCGTGGGCATTCCGCTCTGGATGGTCAAGACCAGGTAGCGAATGTTGGAAACCGAAGCGTCCAGTTTGAACAGGGCATTACCCGCCAGCGTACGACCGGGATAAGGGCCTACCCAACCATTGTAAATCTCCCCCGTGAACGTAGCGATGGGGATGCGCTGCCACGTATCGGTTATGACGGACAGGGTCATAGGTTTATCTTTGAAAGTTCCCTCGAAGTCGAAAAACTTGATGCTTTCGAGGGTTATTTTCTCACCAGTAAGCAAGGGGTAATAGGCGTCATAATTATCCAGCACTTTGCCCCAACCCGTCAGCACGTTCACGTTGGTTACCCCGTCAAACAGTTGATCCAGACCGAAGCTGGCATTGGTAAGTTGATACCACCGTTTGGGATCAAGAGTGATTTTTTTACCTAACATAACAACGGGAACGGCCTGAACCACTTGTGTACGGGCCACATTGTCGGCTGCCACAAAGCTGGTGCTGGCCACCTGCGAGGCCGTAATGCTGGCCGAACCCACTGCCAGGGGCGTTGCTTTCCAGACCCCACCGGCATTCGAAACCGAAATAACCTGCGGATTAGAGGATGCAAACATAATGGGCGTTTGGGTGTTGGTGCTCGTAGCGACCAGATTAAACGACGCATCACCCGCCGTTTTGGTCGGCAAATCCGCGAAGGTAGTTATTGGTTTGGGCAAGGGTGGAGCAGGCTTTATGACCTCAAACCAGTTGAGGTTAAAAGCTCCCCGGGTAGCAAATATCCGCAACAACTGATTGCCCGCTGGCAAATTAGCAGTCATGCTGACCGTTGTCCAGATTTGCCAGCCATAGGTTCGGGGAATACTCACCTGACCCAGCGTGACACCCGCGCCATTCCTGAACTCGATCAATCCATTACCATAACTGTTGGCCACTCTAAAATTGACGGTATACGTACCCGATGTGGTCAGGTTGACATTGTAATCCAGCCAGTCGCCATCGTCAATGTAGCCCATATCCAGAACCCCATCGGTATCCAGCGTGGTTTCGGGGCGAACATCGGTAATGGCATCGTAGTCTTCGGCTTCAATCCTACCCGGTAATGTTTTGGCTCCCCGAACATCGAACCAGTTAATACTAAACACACCTTTCAGTGCGAAAAGTCGGAGTGTTTGGGTTCCTGCGGGTAATAAGGCAGTTACCCCAACGGTTTTCCAGCTCTGCATACCGCCTGTGCGGGGCACGACTATCTGGGCGAGTACGGCTCCATTGGCGGCCCTTATCTGGAGGGTAGCATTATCACTAAAACCGTTGGCCAGCCGAAAACGAAAGGTATAGAAACCGGCTGAAGGTGTCTGAACGGCATAATCCATCCAGCCGTTGTCGGCGATCCAGCCGACATCCAGGCCACCATCCGTATCGGCTGTTGTCTCCGTACTTACGCCCTGTTTGGCTGTATAACTTTCCGCTTCAAACTTTCCTATCAATAATTGTTGCCCATAGCTGGGTAAGAAAAAGGCAATAAATAGAATAGAAAATAAACTTTTAATCATGAAGATTACGGTGAATAATTTGTTACTTAAATCGAAAAAATACCTCTAAATATCCATCTGTTTTTCTGTTTTGAAGGTTATTTGTGCATTTAAAATTTATGCATTTATAAAAAATGAGTATTTATACCTATCATTTGAGCATTTTAATGCTCAAAATAGTTTTTATGGGCTTGATTATCAATTATTTGACCTAAAAAGTGACCACCGTACTAAATATCAGTCATTTCTAGAATAGTTTATAGCTGGTAAAATGAAAGAAGGCCCAAATTTGAGGAAAGTGGGCCTTCTTAACAATATGTCGAGTAAATAGTTGACGGGTAGCCTAGTATACTTTATGATGGATACGTAACGTTCACAGCGATTTAGATAGTATCCTACTCTTCTATAACAAAACCGAATCCTTTTCGAGTATGGATCAGTTTTGTATCGAAATCCTTATCAATCTTTTTTCGCAGCGAATTAATATACACGTTGAGCAGATTAGCGTTAGCGCCTGCCTCACCGGGCATGTCCCATATATTCTGCGCAATTTCTTCGCGGCTGAGTACCGTTCCTTTATTTCGTAAGAAATATTCCAGTATGGCAAACTCGCGCGGTGTTAAACTAACCGGTTTATTACCGGCTCTGTTTACAGTCTTTTGCCGTAAATCCAGGATTAAGTCGGCCACGGTTAGTTGAGTCGACTCCCCTAATCCGGACTCGTATGACTGATAACTGCGCTTTATATTAGCCTTAATCCGCACCAGCAATTCACTAAAATCAACTGGTTTAACGATGTAGTCATCTGATCCGGCGTCAAACCCGGCGAGTTTATTTTCAATTGTTCCCTGCGTCGTAAGGATTATAATAGGAATCTGGGAATTTTGGGCGCGGATGTCGCGACAGAGTTCATAACCGCTTACATCGGGCAGGTTAATTTCCAGTATAACCAGGTTGATTCCGCCAAACTCTACCAACTTACGAGCCGTTGCCCCATCCAGCGCTATAGAAACTCTGAAGCCATATTCCTTTAAGCCATGCTTCAGGGCCACTGCCAGTTTAATTTCCTCGTCAACTATTAAGATTCGCATGAGAATACCACTTTAGCCGCGACTAAATTACTAAACGTATGCGCTTTATGTAATCTCTCTAAAAGACTTCTAATCAATTTTTAATTCACTTTTCATAGTTCTTTAACCCATTTCGAGTCTGACTAATCTAACGACAACTTATTATAATAATAGTACAATTTAAGACAAATATCAATCGATTCAACATATGAACTCCTCGGTATTGTCCTAAAAATCTGACTGTTTAAAGGTTTTCTAATCACCTTTTAAGTTTTTTTTAATGTACCCCGCTTGTGGGTAAAATACCTTTGTATTAGTTAACACCAAGCCCATTTACAACTAGACCCTATCGACTTCTTTTTGACTGGCGAGTTCTTCTTCAACGTGCCAAAGTCGCCAATCATCCGTTTGTAAAACCATACAATTAATGGACTTGGAATCAGATCAAATTACGTATGATTCACATAGCTAAAAAGGAAAAACGAGATAGTACTTTATCAAATTAACGTGGCTGATGCCTATTAAAATTGTCAAAATAGTTTCGTGTAAAAAAGATTCCTATGAATAAATTACTCATGCTCACGAGCTTGTGCGCCTTATTATGGTGTACAAGTTGTGCAAAAAAAGAAGAAGAAAAAGAAGAAGAAGTCCAATATCTGGTGACTAGTCCATTAAGCAGAGACACTACGATCACGAATGACTATGTGTCTCAAATCCACTCAATCCAGCATATCGAATTAAGAGCGCTGGAGAAAGGATACCTGGAGAAAATTTTCGTGGACGAAGGGCAGTACGTCAAAAAAGGGCAGCTTATGTTTAAAATTCTGCCGATACAATATCAGGCCGAATTAATGAAAGCCCAGGCCGAAGCCAATTATGTAGACGTCGAATACAAAAACACAAAATTACTGGCGGATAGTAATATCGTTTCGAAAAATGAACTGGCCCTGGCCAGAGCCAAGTTAGATAAGGCAAAAGCTGAAGTATCCGTCGCGCAGATACACCTTGGATTTACGGAGGTAAGAGCCCCTTTCGATGGTATAATGGACCATTTCCAGGTACGATTGGGGAGCCTGGTTAATGAGGGCGATTTGCTGACTACTCTCTCCGACAACAGCAAAATGTGGGTATATTTCAACGTGCCGGAAGCGGAGTATCTGAACTATAAAACCCATGCTCAGGAGGAAAACTTACAGCATGTCAACCTGCTGATGGCTAATCAAAAGGTGTATGATTATTCTGGCGTGGTTCAAACCATTGAAGCTGACTTCAATAATGAAACCGGCAACATTGCATTCCGGGCTACGTTCCCTAATCCGAAGGGGCTGTTACGGCACGGCGAAACGGGTAATATACAAATGACTTTACCAATGAGAAATGCCCTGATCATCCCGCAGAAAGCCACCTTCGAAGTTCTGGAAAAGAAGTACGTGTATGTGGTCGATAAAGACAACAAGATTCGGTCGAGGGAAATCACGATAGCCGCGGAAATGCCTCACATTTTTGTTGTTCGATCGGGTCTGACTAAAGATGATAAGATTCTTCTGGAAGGCTTACGTCAGGTAAAAGAAAACGAAAAGATAAGCTACAAATTCATGCAGCCTGCTTCGGTAATCTCGAATCTAAGTTTATATGCCGAATAGAATAGTAAAATGAATAATGGATAATGAATAGCGTATAATATAACGAATTCATTATCAAATCTTTATTCCGCAATGGCGGCCCCGGTTATTCATTTTAAGTTGTTCATTTATTTAACGCATAAGATATGTTTAGTAAATTCATCCGCAGACCCGTATTCGCTATTGTGATATCAATCATGATAGTCTTTGTCGGTATACTGGCTATCACGAAGTTACCTATCTCACAATTTCCCGATATTGCCCCTACAACGGTAAATATATTTATTGCTTATCCCGG
>JANXVQ010000873.1 GCA_025351545.1 Spirosoma sp. | reverse complement strand
ATTCGGTGAAGTTCTTTTTGAACTCGTCGGTGGCGGTATAGGGCGCATACGAGCACACATAGGCGAACTTGTCAGGGTTGGTCAGACCGATGTTCAGCGTTTGTCCACCACCCACCGAAAAACCGGCCACCGCCCGGCCTTTGCTTTCTGTAATCACCGGATAATTAGCGTCAATGAATGGCACAATGTCGTTCACCATATCTTTCGTAAAATCCGGCATGGGGGCTGGACGGACGTTCCCGTAGGGCATGACAATCAGCATGGGTTTGGCTTTCCCCTGGGCAATCAGATTGTCGGCAATCAGGTTGGCGCGGCCCACTTTTGTCCAGGTTTCTTCGGTATCGGAGCCGCCATGAATCAGATAGAGCACCGGGTATTTGGTTTTACCGTTTGAATTGAAGCCGGGCGGGGTGTACACCAGCAACTGCCGGGTTGTCCCCAGCGTGCCTGATTTGTAGTACCGATAGCTGACTTTTCCATGCGGTACGTTCTGGAGCGAATGAATCAGCGGCTGATCGCCCGGCACATCGACAATGCTACGTTTAAACCGTTCGTTGGCAAAGATGTACGTATTGTTCGGATCGGCAGTCTCCACGCTATCTACCCGAAAGCTGTACGGATAAATATCGGGTTTGACGGGCGGCACTGTCACGCTCCAGATGCCCGATGTGTCTTTGGTCAGGACGACAGGTGCTTTAAGGAACTCGCCATTCAGGGTCACCTTCTGAGCTTTGCGCGAAAAGTAGGTAAACGTAATGCTATGATCGGCATGTACCTGGGGCGAACTGATGGACGGCGGCCGCTGGGCCATTACCACCATCGAAAAAAACAGGAGAGCTGGAAGCAGGTATGTTATATGTTTCATGAGGGCAGGCGAATTAGCGAAAGAGTAGCGGAGTGGTTTCGGCAATGTAGTGCTTGACGTTCATCCAGGTATGACCGCCATTGGTAATCAGGCTTTTGTAGTTTACCTTCCTGGCCTTCAGATAATCCATAAATTCGACCGTTCCTTTGTAAAGAAAATCGTCGCTTCCCACGCTCACCCACAAAAGTTTCAACTGCTTGTTCGTGTTGTCTGGATTACTGCCTATCTGCGGAAAGTTCTTGTCCATTTCGGCGGGCGACAGGTACGAACTGTAGCTGCATACCCACGCAAACTTATCCATGTTGCCGAAAGCCGCCCGGAGCGTTTGCCCACCTCCGCGCGAGAACCCGCCGATAGCCCGGTTGTTTTTGTTGGCGATAGCGCGGTAGTTCTTCTCCACATACGGGATAACCTTACCAATCAGGTCATTGCCGAAGTCATTGGCTCGTTTGACCGCATCATCCCCATCACGGACGGTCGGGTCGGCGGGTTTGCTACCCCCTTTCTGTTCGGCAAACCGGGCTGCAATGTTGCCATAGGGCATGACAATGATCATGGGCTTGGCTTTGCCTTCGGCAATCAGATTGTCCAGAATCAGATTCGTTCTGCCGACCTTGAAGAAGGTTTCTTCCGTATCCGTCGTCCCACTGATGAGGTAGTAGACTGGGTACTTCTGAGACGGATTTTCATCATAGCCCGGTGGCGTATAGACCACTAGCGAACCCGTAGTTTCTTCCAGCGAGGGGTAGTACTCGTAGTTGACCGAACCATGCGGTACGTCGCGCATAGCATGAACTAACGGCGTTTCGCCGGGCACATCAACCAGGCTGGCTTTGAAGCGTTCGTTCGGAAAAAACGCTACGTTTGCCGGGTCCATCACTGTAACCCCATCGACCTGAAAGCTATACGGGTAAATATCGGGTTTGACGGGTTTCGTCGTCACGCTCCAGATGCCCGATGTATCTTTGGACATGGGTACGGGTGCTTTTTCAAACTGAGCACTCAGCTTTACGTCGCTGGCAACCGGAGCCAGGTAACGGAACGTAACGGATTTGTCGGCGTTTACCTGGGGCGATACCACCAGGGGTCCTCTTGGCGGTTGGGCGATTGCCCCATTGACCAGGCAAATCATGGCCCACACAAGCCACGAACGACTAATTACTTGTTGATTCATACTTAGTTAAGGTTTAGGAGTAATGTTACTGATTTCACTGGGTAATAACAATAATGTCAACTTCCGCATAGCCCGATGCCGAACCCTCCTGCGTATTTTTCAAGGCTTCTGGCCTGATGCCATGACGTATTGGGATTGCCATCGACAACCTGATCCGCCGACTTTGCGTCTGTACTCACGATTTTCCAGGTCGTGCGGGCGATATCAAATTTCTCTTCGCTGACGATGCTGCTTTGTTTTGTGAACGGATTGTAGGCTATGGCCTTTATGTCAGCTTTGCCACTGCTGGTTTTTACAGGCCAGAGGCAGAAGCCACTGTGGTGTTTAACCGTAAAAACAATGCCTTTCATACCGGCCTCCTTACAAATCCGGGCCCATTGCCGACAATCCAGTTTGGTCGGGTTAAATAGTCCAGGATCTTCGTTACCAAGGCCCCAGGCCATATCGATGCAGGTGTTTATCGAAAAATGGATGAAGGCATCGTATTCCATTTTTTGCCATCCCAGTTGGTTTTCTTCTGGGAGAGGGCCAACGGATTTGAGTGGTGCTGGCTGTGCAAATCCAGCAAGACCAGTCAGCAAATAAATCGCCGGTCGAATGGGTAAAGAGTTAGGCATAATGAACACGAGTTAGGCGTTATCAGCTTCAAGAAAGTTCGAATACACCCTGCCGGAGCGAGTCAAAAAGTAACGGCAGATACGTTTAGCAAAAGCTTCCACATTACTCCGTCGCGGTTGGTTTATAGCCCAATATAGACAGCATCTGTGCCGCATACCGTTTGCCTAACTCCCGATATCCAGCGGCATTGAAGTGCAGGTTATCGGTCGCGTCGGTACAGCCCGCCGAAGAGATTACATGCGCGTTTTTGATGGTTTGCGGGAGCGTCGCAATAATCTTGTTCATACTCGCACAAATGCCGCCCTGATCGGCATGCCCTGTTTCGCCAGCCAGTAATGGCACTTTTTTCGGTTTCAGATTCAGGTCGTTCATCAGGTTATCGTAGACGACCTTCACCTTTTCCGTCCACAGCGTATCGTTGGTATTCGACTCACCCTGGTGCAGCAGAATGCCTTTTATCACCCCATCTTTTTGGGCGAGTTTAGCCATTTCGACCAGCCGGGCGTAGGGATTTCCGTCATAATCCTTGAGCATGTTCTTCATCCAGCCCGGTACGTTGGCCGTGTACGACTCATAATGGTCTTTATCGAACAGTTCTATTTTACAGCCACCTACGGCCACATTGATGACGCCAACCCGGATCTTTTCGGGAAGATTTGCGACCAATTCACGACCGAAATAATCGGCGGGTGTCAGGCCGGTCCGGCACCGGCACAACGGCGGAACGGCTGTATACCATCGTCCCATTGTCCGGCCTAAGTCCGGGCAGTTCACAGCCTCCATCACCTGAAAACGACTGTTCACATTGACCGTATCCTGCGGTTCAATTTTGGCGTTTCCTTCCATATTGGATTGCCCGAAACAGAGGAAAATGTAAAAGTTTTTGTCCTGTGCAGAAGCGCTCAGCCCCCAAAGCAGTAAGCTAAGGAGAAGCGTGGCGCCAGAATAAATCTTTTTCATAATTGGTAAGGAATGAGTTATCGACATGATTGACTTGGGAGTTAATTTCTGGCTGATTGCGAACTGGTATCGGTAATCCGGTAGTAATCGAAGTCGGCAAACCCACCCGTTTGTTGGGTAGCGTAGGTAAACAGACCGAACCGATAGCCCATAAAATGCGGGATGGTGTAGGACATTTTTAGTGGTTCGCCAATTGGCTTCCACGCTTTACCATCGAGGCTGTAAAAGAAATGAGCCGTGTCTTTACGGTCTCTGAAATCACATTCAGCTTTTAGATAGACCGTTTTCTGCGTAAGTGGAAAACGTTGTACCTCAACAGGTTTTCCCGATGTCGCGCTAACCATAACGACAGCCTTTTGCCCGTTCTCCATTTTGACACCGACCAGACCGTAGTTTTTCTGCAAAAGACTCAGCCCTGCAAAATCGCCATCTTTCATATTCGACACATCAAGTGCGGTGGAACCTGAACATTCGGGACCAATGGTACGCTGGGTCAGGGTGTTTCGGGCCATAACGAACGACGTATCGATACGTCCGGTTTTCAAGCGTAGAAAACCTTTTCGTTCACTGACAGACCAGAGTTTATTATCCGGATTGTGGTTCCACTGCCATACCAGTGGCAAGGCTGATTCCCCTTTCCTGCGCGTGAATTCATCGGACGCAACTATGCCCGGAATCAGGCTTTTGTTGGCTGGTAAGTCGAGTGTTTCGGGCACTTTTCCATTGACGCCCAGTACGGGCCAGCCATCTTCCCAGTTGACAGGAACCAGATACGGAATACGTCCGACTCCGCCGAAATCGCGAAAAAGATAGGCGTACCATTTCCCATCCGGCGTATCAATTAGGCCACCCTGCGCTACGCCCAAATACTGAAGGCCAATTCGACCTTCCCAGGGACCCGTAATCTTATCCGCCCGGTGAATCACGACCGTACGCATCCCTCCCTTGGGCCAGGTGATGTTGAATAAATAATATTTACCCTTCACCTTGAACAGCTGCGACCCTTCGGCTGGCAATCCTCCTCCGGTGCCGGAGGGCTTGCCAGCATTTTCGATCAATATCTGTTCAGTGGTGCCGGGCTTTAGTCCTGACAGATCAGCGGCCAGTTCGATCAGGCGGAGTTTACCCGCGCCGTAAAGCATATATACCCGACCATCATCGTCGAAAAACAGACTATGATCGTGGTAAGCAGGTCTGAAAGAATTTACTTTCCAGGGGCCTTTTTCGATGTTATTGGTAGTATAAATATAGGTTTTTCCGGTAGTCTGGGCGAAGGTGGTCACGTAGTACATACCGTTGTGATGCCGCAGACTACTGGCCCATGACCCTCGTCCGTAGGTGCTTTTGCCATTGGTCAGATTCAGCGCATCCACATTGGCCAGCGTATCATAAGCATAACCAACAAACTGCCAGTTCACCAGATCGTTCGACTTCATAATGGGCAGGCCCGGACTCATGTGCATGGTCGTGCTGCTCATGTAATACGTAGTACCCACACGGATCATGGACAGGTCGGGCACATCGGCAAAAATGATGGGATTATGCGCCTGTTGCGCTATTGCTGCCAATTGCATCAGCAACAGCGCAACCCCTGCTAGACCCGATTGAAAAATGGACTTTTTCATGAAAAACAATATGCGACTGGTTTATTGAGGTTATTGCAGTGGGCTAATCAGTTCAATAAAATTTCCATCGGGGTCCTGCACGAACACAAAGTGCGCTTTCGCATTCAGGGGCGTAGGCGTGCTGCCCAGAAAAGAGACTTCCATTTGGGTTAGTCGGTCGATGATGGGCTGTAGGGCCTTTACGTTAATTGTGATGTATTGCATACCTGTATCGTCCTGAATGACTTTCGGCTTCGGGTGGGCAGAGCTTTTTTACCAAAGCTCATCAGCTTCCAATCGGTAGCTTCCGGACTGTTTTCGAGTTTCAGAATGGTGACTCCAACTGCCACACCGTTTGTCAGGCCGGAACGTTTACCAAAATCTTCATTGATCGTGAAGCTGCCCGTTTTGACCATACCAATGCCATTTATGTAGAAGTCAAGTGAGCGTTCGAGGTCGGCAACCACGACCCCTACGCCAATAGTTTTGCTGGTAAAATTAGATTGCGCACAGGAGCTCAATATGCACCCAAACACCAATAGTGTTGTTTTGACACATTTACAGGCAATCATCATCTTTTTATTCATGTATAAAGAATCATTCATCAACGCATTAAAAGTCTGATTTGATTGAAGCGAGGTGTGTTCGTTGCATTGATAGCCATGATTTTTAGCATAACTATCTCGTTGTCATTTACTTTAAGTCGGATTGTTTTGCCGTCGGCAGAAAGGATCTCGGCTGGTTTATCATTGATTAGAAACCTTACCTGTTCCGGCTTTATATCATCTAAAGCGGTAATATCAATGAACTTACCCGCCCGGTTTTTATTCTGCAACTGATAATCGATAAAGGAACGGGTACGTCGCCAAAACCGCTCGTCATCGTAGCCTGAATCACTCTTTTCGCCTTTGTATTCATGGTCCACTTCGGGTTGTTGTTCACCACAATTTACCTTATCGACTGTACTGGCGTCAAGGGCCAGAGCCTCGACTTCCTGCTGTTTCAACCGGGCTTTCTGCTCGTCGAAGGCCTCTTTGGAAAAGCTCTGGAAGTACATCTGATAGCGCGCATCATGAACTTCATAGAACGGTTGCAGCGTCAGCGAGTCCAGTCTAAAGCGGAGATTACCAACAGGTTTGAGCCCATTCAGGTACGTTTCCGGGTCGCCCACGAGCGCGTAAGCACTGGTAATTGGGTACAGTTTACCCTTCGTTTCGTGACCCATCCGGCTATCGTCGGCAAAAAGACTTTTCAGATCCTCTGTCGATGTTTTGGCGGCCAGCACGATGGGGCCGTTAACAAATGCCCCCCAGTTCGTACCATCGGGCAAATACTCCAGCCGGGTTGAGGTCTTGAAGCGGACAGTTACGGTATCCCCTGACCTCCACTTCCGACGAATGGCTACATAACTGGCTGGCTTTCTATCGACAGACTGGGCCTTGCCATTCACCAGAATATCGAGGGTTTCGGCCCATTTCGGATAGCGGATCTGTAAAGAAAATTCCTGTGGCTTTGTTGTCTCTACAATCAATTCAGACCCATTTTGATACGGAAATTCAGTGCGCTGGGTAAGCTTTATCTTTTTATCTGCCCAGTTAACCGTCGACGGAATAAACAGATTGACGAACAGATCATTAGCTGAATGACTATAAATCAATTCGCCGTATTTGGTGTGATTTTCCAGACCCGACCCCACGCAGCACCACATGCTGGTTTCGGGCTGTGAGTATACCCGGTAGTGGTTTGGCCGAATGGGCGTAAAGTACACGAATCCACCTTTTTCCGGATGCTGGCTCGACAGGATGTGGTTGTATAGAATTCGTTCGTAAAAGTCCAGATAGCTCACCTCGTTTTTATCCAGAAACAGGGCTTTACTCAGGCGCAGCATATTGAATGAATTACACGTCTCCGGCCCCTGATTTGATTGCAGGACTTGACTAAAATCGGCTGTTGGGTTGAAATGCTCACGGACGCTGTTGCCGCCAAACGCGACACTGCGCGTCTGCGATACGTTTTGCCAGAAATATATGGCCGCTTCTGACCAATCAGTTTTCCCCGTCAGCGTAGCGATTTTCTCAAAACCAATCACTTTCGGAATCTGCGTATTGGCGTGTAATCCCGTAAGTTTATCCTGTTTCGCCAGCAGCGGATTCAAGAGAGCCCGGTGTGAAATTCGCTGAGCCGTTTCGAGGTAGTTGGAGTCGTTGGTCAGGATGTACAGATCAGCAAGAGTTTCGTTGATGCCACCATGTTCGGTACGTAGCACCTGTTGAATCTGTTCGTCGGATAAGGGTTTAATCAGTTCGACAAACCAATCGCCCAAACCAACCAGCACCTGTTTGGCCTGTCGATTTCCGGCATACTCGTAGGCATCGCGCAAACCGGCAAACAGCTTGTGAATATTGTATAGCGGCACCCATGTGTTGTTCAGTCCGAAGCTGCTGCCATCAATATCGCCTTTATGAATACGCTCCCAGAACACCTTCCCCTGAGGAATGCCTCCAACATACCCATTACCATTTTTTGCCTGACAGCGAGCCAGTTGATCGACCATATAGTCGAGCCGTTTTTTCAGTTCGGCATTCCCGGTCGAGGCATACATCATGGCCAGCGCCGACAGATAATGCCCACCGATATGCCCATCCAGCCCCGAGCTTTCCCAATTGCCGTAGCGCGGGGCTTTCATCGGCAACCCGGCATCGATCAGGTAGGGGGCCAGCAGTTTATCCGGGTTCAGCGCCAGGATATAC
>JANXVQ010000719.1 GCA_025351545.1 Spirosoma sp. | reverse complement strand
ACGAACTACCTGAAAATTGCCTGGCGGACACTTCGTAAGCAACGGGGCCTTACGTTTATCAATATTTTTGGTCTGGCCGTGGGGCTGGCCTGTTGCATGCTCATTATGCTCTACGTGCTGGATGAACTGAGCTATGACCGTTACAACGAGAAAGCCGACCGCATCTACCGGATTCAGTCCGACATTAAGTTCGGCGGTAACGACCAGCACCTGGCCACTTCGCCGGATCCAATCGGGCCGACGCTCAAGAAAGATTACCCGCAGGTGGAGCAGTTTGTGCGACTGCACCAGCGCGGAACGTGGTCGGTAAAGCGTGTTGGCGAACCAACGAGTTTGCGGGAAAACAACATCACCTTTGCCGACTCAACGCTATTTGACGTATTCACGTTACCACTCATATCGGGTGACCCCAAACGGGCTTTGGCCGAGCCGAATACGGTGGTTATCAGCGAGTCGGCGGCTAAGCGGCACTTTGGCAACCAGAATCCAATGGGCAAGCCGATGTTGTTTGGCAATGACAATACCTTTACCGTATCGGGCGTAATGCGCGATATGCCCGGGAACTCGCACTTCCACAGCGACTTCTTTCTGAGCATGCTCAATGATAACTATCCCTGGGGGCAGTGGCTCAGCAATAATCATCATACGTATGTGTTGCTGAAACCGGGGAGCGACCCTGCTATTTTTGCCAAATACTTCGACACGGTCATCGAGAAGTACGTTGGTCCACAGGCATTGCAGTTGGTTGGCACGTCGATGGAGCAGTTTCGGAAGGCAGGTAATCAGATAAGATTCTGGATGATTCCGCTCACCGATATTCATTTGCATTCCAGGCAGCAAATCGAACTGGAGCCCAATGGCGACATTCAGTACGTCTATATTTTCTCGGCGGTGGCGCTGTTCATTCTCCTTATTGCCTGCATCAACTTCATGAATCTGGCAACGGCCCGCTCGGCCAACCGGGCCAAAGAAGTGGGTGTCAGGAAAGTAATGGGTTCAGGACGCAAACAGCTTATCGGACAATTTATGACCGAATCAATCCTGACAAGCGTGCTGGCTATGCTTCTGGCGTTACTGATTGTGGGCATAGCCTTACCTGGCTTTAGCGTGATAGCAGCTAAAAACTTGGCCCTTAGTCAGTTAGTGTCACCTTATTATTTACCTCTACTAATTGCCTTACCAATTATCGTTGGGTTATTGGCAGGCACTTATCCAGCGTTATTTCTATCGTCTTTTCGGCCTATTGCCGTTTTGAAAGGCAGAATCAATGTGAGTTTCAAGAGTGTCGGACTACGCAGTGGACTCGTCGTATTTCAGTTTATAATGTCGGTCGTACTCATTGTAGGGACGATTATTGTGTATCGTCAGATCACCTACATACAAACCAAAAACGTGGGGTTCAACCGCGATCAGGTCATGACGGTCAATGGTGTATATGCAATGGGCAAGCAGGCCGAAACCTTCAAACAGGAAGTGCTACGTCTGCCGGGCGTAATCAGCGGGAGCGTTTCAGGTTATTTGCCCACGCCTTCCAACCGCGATGATACGGCGTTCTTTGCCGAAGGACAGACCGATCTGAACAAAGGTGCCAGTATGCAGCAATGGGGCGTTGATTATGATTACGTAAAAACGTTAGGGATGCAGGTTGTTCAGGGGCGCGATTTCTCCCAGAAATTCGGTTCCGATTCGTCAGGTATATTGATCAATGAAGCGGCTGTAAAAATTTTAGGCTTCGCCGGATCGCCCATTGGTAAACAAATCTGGCGGCCCAACGACGCGCAGAATAAAACCCGAAAAACGTACACCATCGTTGGGGTTATCAAAAATTTCCACTTCGAGTCACTACGTCGCAACATCGGGGCATTGTCGCTGGTGCTTGATGCCAATTCAGGGGCGGCTTCGTTCCGGCTGAGCAGTGCGAATGTGCCGGTCCTGATGAATGAAATTGAAGCCAAGTGGAAACAAATCGCCCCTGGTCAGCCATTTAGCTACCAGTTTATGGACGACAGTTTCGACGAAATGTATCGGGGCGAACAACGTATCGGCACCATTGCGCTGACCTTTGCGGCACTGGCTATCCTGATTGCCTGTCTGGGTCTGTTCGGGCTGGCGGCTTTCATGGCCGAGCAACGTACCAAAGAAATTGGCGTCCGTAAAGTGCTGGGCGCCAGTGTAACAAGCATTATTGGATTGCTATCCAAAGATTTCCTAAAACTGGTGTTAATCGCGATTCTGATTGCGTCGCCCCTCGCGTGGTACGCTATGAATCAGTGGTTGAAAGACTTCGCTTATAAAATTGACATTGAGTGGTGGATGTTCGCCCTGGCGGGTTTGCTGGCCGTGGGAATTGCGTTGCTGACCGTTAGTTTTCAGTCGATAAGAGCGGCTTTGATGAACCCGGTGAAAAGTTTGCGTTCCGAATAAGGGATTGCCGGTTCGATCTCCATCTAATCGAGATCGAACCGGTCTGAGTTCAGTTTTTTCAAGAGAAAACCGTCTGCCGATAGAAGGTTGGTGTTACGCCTTCGAGCATCTTGAACAAGCGGGAAAAATAATGCAAATTATTGAACCCCACCTGATAGCAAACTTCGGTAACCGTAGCGGTCGGATTGACCAGCAATCGTTTCGCCAGACTGATTCTTTCCCGAATAATAAATTCCATCGGCGACAAGCCAAAAGTCTCTTTAAACGACCGGAAGAAGCCGGATTTACTCATGCAGGCTTTCTGACAAAGGACATCGATCCCTATTTTTTCCGGCAGATGCTCACGGATGTATTCAACCACCGCAGCAAACCGATTATTGGCCGACAGACCATCTTCTACCATCGCCATATTCTGGGTCTGAATCACCCGAATCAGTAAGGATTTGAGGGTCAGATCGGCCAGCGCGTCCTTGGCTATGTCGTCTTCCATGCTGATGTTAATCAACTTGTTCATGACGTTGGCCAACTCCCGATTATTGTAAAAATGGTACTGATTAAAATTCAGTTTCCATTCGGCAATTTCATCTTTCCGGGGATAATATTCATTCAGAAAATCCAGCATGTGGGTCACAACACTCCAGTCTAAAGCGATGGTTGCACACTGAACCGGATGTTTTTCGTCGGCTTCCGGAAAATCCACTTTCATTGAAATTCCTTCCGGCAGAATTACAGTTTCACCGGGCAAAAAATCAAAACCCGGATTTTCGGATAAATGCATCACTTTTCTACCTCGCAGCATACTGGTGATTACCAGCCCATTATACGACAAAACAACGTCTGAACATTGCTGATAGGTCTCAAAAATATTCAGTTCACAATGGTTTAGATTAAATACCCGACGGTGCTCAACCAGTGAGTTTACCTTCCTGGTGTCCGATAGGTTGATAGTCTGGAGAGGATATCCGTTGTTCATAGTATTGTTGATTATTCTCTATAAACTCTTTTTAACTACAAATCTTATTGCTTTTCTATTGAAAAAGTTAGACAATAGTAGTATTTGTTGGTATTATCGTGCAAATAAAAACTTTTCTAATTACCTAGTTTTGCATCGGGACTCATAGGTAGAGTCCATCTGAATTTGTCTATCTAAAAAACCCGAATCATGAGTATTACGTTAGAACAAGCTGAAGTTGCCGTGAAAGCGGCCAAAGATAAAGCCGTAGAAATAGGAACCTTAATGAACATCGCCATAGTTGATGCGGGGGCCAACTTAACGGCGTTTGTTCGCATGGACGGCGCATGGCTTGGGTCGGTCGATATTTCGCAGAAAAAAGCCAGAACGGCCCGTTATTTTGATATGCCAACGGGCATAATCGGCAGTTTATCGCAACCGGGTGGATCGCTTTACAACATAGAGCATTCCAACGGCGGGCTGATTACCTTTCCGGGTGGCATTCCTATCAAAAATGCCGCTGGCGAAGTCATTGGCGCCATTGGCGTATCGGGTAGCACCGTCGAAAACGACAATACCGTTGCTCAGGCAGGTGTGGATGCGCTGAGCTAAATTTCATTAATCATCTAAACTCCCAGTAATATGTGTCAAAATCGTGGTGTTGCGTACATTGAACCCGGTGTGGTTGAAGTACAGTCCATTGAGTACCCGAAACTGGCCCTTGGCAACCGAAAATGCCATCATGGGGTTATTCTGCAAATCGTTTCGACAAACATTTGCGGTAGCGATCAGCATATGGTTCGGGGCCGCACAACGGCTCCAGCCGGCCTGGTGCTGGGCCACGAAATCACTGGTCTGGTTATTGAAGCCGGGAGTGATGTTGAATTTATTAAGGAAGGAGATCTGGTGTCGGTTCCGTTTAATATTGCCTGCGGACGTTGCCGGAACTGCAAAGTGGGTCAGACGGGCATTTGCCTGAATGTTAATCCCGGTCGGGCCGGAGCTGCTTACGGTTACGTTGATATGGGTGGGTGGGTTGGCGGTCAGGCCGAGTACGTTATGGTGCCCTACGCTGATTTCAATCTGCTGAAGTTTCCGGATAAAGATCAGGCAATGGCCAAAATCCGGGACTTAACGCTGCTTTCCGATATATTTCCGACGGGTTATCACGGAGCTGTTACGGCAGGCGTAGGCCCAGGTTCGATCGTGTATGTAGCTGGCGCCGGTCCGGTTGGGCTGGCCTGCGCGGTTTCCTGTCACCTGCTGGGAGCCGCTGTCGTTATTGTTGGCGATATGATTCCCGAGCGGCTGGAACAAGCAAAAAGCTTTGGTTGTGAGGTTATTGACCTACGAAAAGATGCATCCCTAGCCGATCAGATTGCCGAAATTATTGGTGTACCCGAAGTGGACTCTGCCGTCGATTGTGTAGGGTTCGAAGCGCACGGACATGGGTCCGAATCGGGTACAGAACAGCCCGCAACCGTACTGAACGCGGCCATGACCATAACACGGGCAGGTGGCGCCATTGGTATTCCCGGCTTGTATGTTACGGGCGATCCTGGCGCGTCTACTGAGGCCGCCAAAAAGGGAAATCTAAATATTCGCTTTGGTTTAGGATGGGCAAAATCTCACTCCTTCTACACAGGTCAATGCCCGGTAATGAAGTACCATCGCCAACTGATGAATGCCATTTTGTACGATAAAGTGCAAATTGCAAAAGCGGTAAACGTGGAAGTCATTAGCCTGGATAAAGCACCAAAAGGCTATCAGGATTTTGATAAAGGAGCCGCTAAGAAATTCGTAATTGACCCGCATGGATTGATTCCGAATTGATTATTTTAAACATTCGTCATTACAGCGTTCCCGGAAATGGCGAACCGCGAAGAATAGAAAGACGGCTAACTTAGCCGTCTT
>JANXVQ010000798.1 GCA_025351545.1 Spirosoma sp. | reverse complement strand
ATTGTAATTTCGCTGATCGGTGGGTTTCTGATGAGCTTCTTTTTCTACTTCGTGGCACGGGCAATGGCTACGGATTTTGCCCGTCCGGCACCGGGCCAGCTAACACCTTACACGGCTTTGGTTGCGTTTGCGTTTGGGGTCGTAGTCAGTACACCTTTGTTTCTGCCGGTTCTGCGTCGGTTTGCGAGCAAGCCTGCCGATGGTGAAATTAGCTACGGCGATGTAAGCCGACGAAACCACCGAATTGGGATGCTGGGTGGTATGGTCTGGTGCCTGGGTCTGGCATCGAGCCTACTGGCCTCGGGAGAGGCTGGCTATGCCATTAGCTACGGGTTGGGCCAGGGTGCAACTATTGTGGCTGTGTTATGGGGCGTATTCATTTGGAACGAATTTCGGGGAGCCCCCGCCATTTCCGGTCGTTACCTGACACTCATGGGGCTGTGCTATGTGCTGGGTCTGGTGCTGATTATATCGGCAAAATAAAGCTTGTAGTCAACGAGTCTGGATAAACGGGTATGATTTTGCCGGATGGATAAGAATGGGCTGCAACGGAAATAAGGCATTACTTGTATAGGTAAAAACGGCGGCTGTTATCTGCCTTTGCAAGGGTCCATCGGTTTAAAAACAAAATAATCTGTTCGGTTCGGTAAGCAGATGATTTGTAAATGGTCATCTTTGCCGAACCAAGGCTAATTGCAGCAAAATCAATCACCAAGTACACAATTCCCAATTCATTATGCGTAAGTTGTTCTTTGTCATGTTATTAGGGTTATCCTTCGTAGCAAATGCTCAAACCGTAAAACCGGCTAAAAAACAAAAAGCTAAACCATTCAAAGTAGCTATTGGCGGAGGATACGCATCACCGGCTAATACAGACTTCATCGCAGATCTAGGTAAAGCGGGTTTAGTGTATAAAATTGAACCTCAGTATGAACTAAGTCGAAATCTGGAAGTTGGCTTACGTTTCGAACAGGCTTTTATCCTGCGTCCTGAAGCTCTTGACAATAAACCTTATACAAGTAAGGCTAAGTCTATTATGTCGGCGGCCTTAACGGCGAATTATAATATCAATACGGGTACCGCTTTTAGACCTTATTTAGGAGTTGGTGCTGGTCTTTACTATTCCGACAAAAGTGAACAAACTTATCAAACGTCGGGCAGTCCGGTTGTTTATTATCCATTGCCTGCAACCGTAGTGTTTGGTGGGTTGGCCAGAGCAGGTGTTAAGTTTGGAATTTTGTATGTCGAAGCAGACTACAATCTGATTAGCGATACCAGTGTTACGAACGCGGCCACCAAGCTCACGCTAACGGCTAAGAATACGTACTTCAGTGTTAAAGCTGGCATCACAATTGGCGGTTCACGCAAATAATAATAAACGCTGAGGATAGTATCAACGTCAAGTTAAACAGAGAAGGCGACTCGAATCGGGTCGCCTTCTCTGTTTAACTTGACGTGTTTTTTTACTGCTCGATAAGTAGCAAAAACATTTCGGCCGCGTGCCAGGCATGAGGGAAGGCCAACTTCTGCTTCACTACGTCTTTGTCCAGTACCGTCAGGCCGGGGTAATGCGCTTCGCTGGCCAATTGCTCCCAACTCAGTGGATAATCCATGTTGCCCAAAATGCCCCGCTTTCCCGAAGTGCTTTGCCCGGCATCGTTATGGAACCGCCGGTAAAAATGATCTTCTGCCCAAGCCAAATAGGGATAGTTGCTACTGGAAATATCACTGATTCTTTTCCCGTCGACGTGCTCATTTGTATACGCCCACCAGATGAGCGACGAATAGCTATCATAGTGCTTTGGAATAACGTAGGGGTCGGGGAGGTCGAGGGATTTTAGACCAAACTTCAGCCATTTGGTCTGGAATACAGGGTGTTCTGTGTAATCGGTTTTACCAACGATATAGTTTTCATGCTGAAATTGCTTGACCGAGTCCAGCATCATCTGTACAACCGGATGGTTTTTATCTGATACCAGCGATACCAGAAACAGCACCTCGCCAATGTTATCCGCTTCGGTAACGCCGTGATTGTTACGGTCGAATGGCTGATGGATAGCCATAATCCAGTCATGAATCAGGTTTAGATTACCGGTCTCACGCAAAGCCATTGCCATCACAGCGGCATCACGATACCATGCTTTTTTGTAAACCAGAAAATTCGGGACGGGCCGACCGTTAATGACGTTGATAAGTATTTCCTGATGCAACACGCGAAGTATGGCCCCGTATTTTTTGCCCGTAAACTGTGGCAGCGTTATTGGGCTGCGGGTACCCGGAATTAACTTTGTCCGTCTGTTGGACTGAACAATCCAGATCCCCGTTTCATCTTCCTGAATCTGTACCGTTTGCCCATCAGCCAGAACCAGATGCACCAGATAAGCCGATGGCACAATGATTTCCTGTTGCACCTTCCATTGCTCCTCAATATTTCCTGTCAGCGCATTCAGCAGCCGCCCATTGCGGTAAACAAGCTTTAGCCGGTCACCCATTCCGAACAGAAAAAATTTCAGGTCCGGTAAGTCGCGATGCGTAGGATGCTCCTGCCGGAGTAATGTCAGGTTTTCCCGGTAGGCCAGCAATGCGCCCGCCGGATCGGCGTACAGGGTCGGCATAACCGACCTCTGCGCCCAAACCGATAGCGGCAACAGGAGAAAAAACAGGCAATTTCTGGCCAGCATGACTGTGTTCATTAAATGAAAATCACAACTTCGATTTTACCGACTGATCACTATAGATCAGCAAATCTGTCATGTGAACAACGTGTTCGGTATCAGGATTCAACAGTTTAATCCGTACCGTATGCTTACCTTTTGAAAGTTGATATTTCCAGAACAATTCATGTCGGCGCCGGGTAAAATTGACGGGTAGTTTAGCGGTTTCTATTTTCTTGTCGTCAACGTATAAGTCAGCAGTAAAAGCGAAATTGCTTTCTGCATCCGCATTGGACCCAGTCCGGTTTTTTGTTTTTGCTTCGCCCCGCAGAACAAAGCCAACTCCCTCAAAATCAACACTGTATTCATTCTCTAAATCTTTCTGAATGTTTTTTATCAACACGGGATGATGGCCCGTAAACGCTTGTTCAAGTCGCACGGCTTTGGGCGTTTGTACGGCAATTGTTACCTGGTCTCCGGCAATTTTACCACCATTACGTTCCACCACTTGCAGGGCGTGTTTCATGCCCATTGAATACACATCATTCAGCGACATGGTCGTGTACTTGAAATCAATATCCTCGGCTTCTTTCAGACCTTGTTTCCAGTAAGCAGGTATCTTGTTGTAGCCAAGCATAGTACCCAGAATACCGCCCGCCGAAGCCGGATTGCAGTCAGAATCCTGCCCGGCGCGGGTGCTGATCTCCATCGTTTTTGTGAAATCGCCCCCGCCATATAGTAAGCCCAGCACAATGTACGCTGAGTTTATTTTGGCATCAATGTTAAACGGGCGAAACACGCCATCGGGGCAACCCACTTCATCAGACCACTTTCGCTGAATCTCAAACCAGTTGCGTTTCCAATCGTTGGGAAACTGCTCATGCCATTTAATCACATCGGCAATGCACTGGTAAAAGGTGCTTTGTGGCGGAATCGTTTTTAGGGCCTCTTTGACAATGTAATTAATATCGGTCGAAACAAACGCCAGTGAATACATCGCCCCAACATAAGCTCCGCCATACCAGCCATCGCCGTAGTTCATGATATGGCCAATGGGATCACCAATTTTTACGGCCGTATTTGGCATTCCGGGTGCCATCAGTCCCGAAAAATCGGCTTCAATCTGAAAATCAATATCATCGGCATGGGGGTTATTTAGCCAATGCCCCGACTCCGGCGCTTTCATGCCATTCAGGAGATTATATCGACCCGCCTGGTTGGCGTGCCAGAGCATGTAGCCCGCGTTTGCATAGGCGTTGGCATGTTCGGCAACGGGAGCGTCGATGCCTTTACGCTCAAATACATCCACAAACGTCAGGTCCATATAAATGTCGTCGTAGAGACCGGGTGTATTGAGCATCGTGTGCTTAATATAGCCATCGTACCACGGAATGGGCTGATAATCATTGATCATGGTGCCCGTAAATCGAAATTCCGTTGGCCCGCCGAAGGTGCATCCAATGAGCTGACCGGCCCAGCCCCCTTTGATTTTATCCTGAAGGGCCGATTTGGATACCGTAACCGTTTTAGGAATCACGTTGCGCGGCCTGACCGGAAGCGTTGTCGCTGATAGCAAGGTTAGCATCAGGACTGATAAGAGAAAAGGTTTCATGGGAAATGAGATTAAGGAGTAAATAAATGGCTATTTAACGGTTAATTATCAAATGATTACCCGACTTCGCTACGTTTTGGCATCGACGCCTGAGCACCCATACGCGTAACCGAAATAGAAGCGGCTTTGCAGGCAAATGCTATGGCATCGGGCAACGATTGACCTTCTGACAAACCCACTGTTAGGGCGCCATTGAAACAATCACCGGCCGCCGTGCTATCCACCGCTTTAACGGCTACGGTCGGGATGAGTTGGCCCTGGTTATCCGAATACACATAAGCTCCTTTCGAGCCGAGAGTAATGATTACATTAGCTACGCCCATTTCGTGTAGTTTCCTCGAGGCTTGTTGGGCGGTGGGTACGTCTGTAACGCGGATTCCAGTGAGCAATTCGGCTTCGGTTTCGTTGGGCGTAATTAAAAATAAGTTCGGAAATAAGGTTGATGGAAGAACCTGCGCCGGAGCTGGATTAAGAATAACCCGTACCCCTCGATTAGCGGCTTGCTGAACCACATATTCGACGGTTGGTAATGGAATTTCGAGTTGGAGCAACACCAGCGTATCGGCTTCAGCCGACTGCAAAGCTGTTTCCGTTTCGGCAGGCAGAAGGTGGGCATTAGCGCCGGGTGCAACTGTAATGCAGTTCTCGCCGGTTGCGTCAACATTAATGAGCGCCACTCCCGACGGATGGCTGGCATCGGTCAGTATATAAGCCGTGTTAATCCCTTCTTCCCGAAATCCAGTAACTGCCTGTTGACCAAATATATCATTGCCAACTTTAGCCACAAAGGTTACCCGCCCACCAAGCCGGGCGGCTGCAACCGCCTGATTTGCCCCTTTGCCACCGGGGTTCATCAAAAACGTACCGCCAAGGACGGTTTCTCCCGGTGCCGGTAACCTATCGGCCTTAACAACCATGTCGGTGTTTGAACTGCCGATCACTAAAATCTGTGTAGACATAGAGTAGGAGAATTTGGGTAGTGTTTCAACTAAATGCAGCCGTAGTTAAACATTTACTGGTTTTGTTTAATACTTACCTTATTCAGTTAATAGTTTTAGCTTAAACCTACCTGTCGCAAGCTTATATTGCGCCTAGTTACGATGAGTTCCTCAGTCCAGCGTTTTCGTTCGCTTGCCTTAGCGATTACGTTATTTACAAAAGGCTATTAGTCAATGAGTCCAACACATTTTGATCTGACAAACTGCGATCGTGAGCCCATTCATATTCTTGGCCATATCCAGTCTTATGGCTACCTGATTGCCATTCAGCCCGACACGTACTCAATCGTTCATGTCAGCGACAACATTGTCGGTTTAGTTGGTGTGGATGCAGCTCAATTGCTGGGCCAGCCTATTGATACCATGCTGGCGAATACTGATTTGCCTAAAAGTACACTGATCGAAATCCTAAACGTAGGGCGACGAAACGAATCATGGGAAACTATGAATCCGCATCGGTTAACCCTCAACGGAAAGGTCTGGAATTTGATTATTCACCAACATCAGGGACTGCTTTTGCTGGAGTGGGAACCGATTGGTAGTGATCAAAATACAGTAGTTAATCAGCAACTGATTGCTCAGGCTCTAACGGAGGTACAATCTAGCCGAACGCTTGATGAATTACTGCAAAATACAGCCCGACGCATAAAAACCATTATTGGTTTCGATCGGGTAATGGTGTATCGTTTTGAGTCGGACTGGCATGGGCACGTAATTGCTGAAGAGAAAGATGAGCATCTGGAGCCTTTTCTGGGTTTACATTATCCGGCTTCAGACATACCGCGCCAAGCCCGCGAATTGTACAAAATTAATCTGGTTCGACTGATTGCCGATGCTGGCAGCATTCCTGCTCCTGTGCTGTCGCAACCCGAATGGCCCGACGATCAACCGCTGGATTTGACGCATTCGGTGTTGCGGTCGGTATCGCCAATTCATATCGAATACCTGAAAAATATGGGTGTACAAGCATCCATGAGTATGTCCCTGATCTACCGGGGCGAATTATGGGGTTTGATTGCCTGCCATAACAGCAGTCCTCGCTATGTTGACTATCCGGCGCGTCAGGCGGCTAAGTTTGTTAGTCAACTGCTATCCGCTGCCTTAGAGTTTCGGAAGGGTAAGGAAGATCAAACAAGCCTGCTGCAATATCAGCAAATTGCCCGTCAACTGCATGAGCAACTGATTGCCACTGAGGATGTTGTTCGAGCGCTTACGCAGCTTCCAACAACGGCCCTCAACGTAAATGGGGCCACTGGAGCAGCCCTTTTATTTAACAACAAACTGTATCGACTCGGTCAAACGCCCGACGAAAAAGCCATTCGGGCGGTTGCCGAATGGATTGGCGTAAACAGTACCGAAACATACTTAGAGACAAATCAATTGCCAAAGCTATATCCACTCGCCGAAGAGTTTCGGGCGGTGGGTGCGGGCTTGCTGACTATTGTGCTGTCTCGGGAGCTGAACGAGTATCTTTTCTGGTTTAAGCCCGAGCGTATTCAGCAGGTTACATGGGCGGGTAATCCCGATAAACCCCTAACCGTTGACGATGATGGGACGCATCGGCTTAGCCCTCGCAAAAGTTTTGCTTCCTGGACGGAGTTAGTGCATAACACATCGGAGCCGTGGAGTGAAACCGAAATCTCGGTTGTGGTGAAATTGCGGGAAGATATTTTGCAGGTCGTTACCAAGCAGGCCAATGAAATTCGCTTGCTCAATCAGCGATTGCAGTTAGCTTACGAAGAACTGGACGCCTTTAGTTATACCGTGTCGCATGATTTGCGTACGCCCTTATCGTCTATTCGCTGTTATTCTGAAATTCTGATTGAGGAGTATGGACAGGACCTTACTCCCGATGCACATTCTTTGCTACAGAAAGTGATTGATTCAACTGACCGAATGCGCACGTTGATTCGTCACATTCTCAATTATTCGCGGATGGGTCGTTCTGAACTGGACACGCAGCCGGTTGATACGAAGCAACTGCTGGAGGGCATTCGGGAAGATATGCTGGTAGCGACTAAAGGCCGGTTATTGTACATCGACATTGGCGACACGCCACCTATTACAGCCGATCCCACAATGACCCTTCAGTTATTTACGAATTTGCTCAGCAATTCGACTAAATATACCCAACTAATACCTGAAGGAATAATTCGGATAAAAGGGTCTCAAACTGACAATGAGGTTATTTATTCAGTAGAGGACAACGGCATTGGGTTCGATATGAAGCAGGCTGGCAAGATATTTGATCTATTCAAACGCCTGGAAAATGCCAGGGGCTATGAAGGTTCTGGTGTTGGGCTGGCTATTGTGAAACGGATTATTAACCGGCACCATGGTAAAATATGGTTTCATAGTGAACCAAACCAGGGCGCTACATTTTCTGTTTCATTTCCCATTATTTCTGCTGAATAAACCAGTATTAACGCCTACGTTGTAAAGCCTGGTACTTAATCTGGAAACGGGAATAGTGTTTGAAAAACTGTGTGATTGCTGGCTGGAAAGTAACACCCGAATTGATTGTAAATGAGTACTTTACCGGAACGACTACGGCAGGAAACCCGGCCGTTACACGAGGAGACAGAACAACTTTTTTATACAGAAGCACTCCGAAATGGTACGCTTTCGGTAATTGAATATGGTCATTTACTAAGAACTCACTTGCTGTTTCATCAGGCTTTGGAAACCGCTATTGAGGATCAATCTGATTTTTTTCGGGAATATGAAGTGGAAACCCGCCGGAAAACACCCTGGTTGGTAGCCGATTTAACCCGTTTACACGAAGTGCTGCCAGCCTATACTCCAGAAATTTTTGCCGGTTGGTCGCCCATTGCCTTGCTGGGTGCTGCCTATGTGGGCGAAGGTTCTATGCTGGGCGGCACATTTATCTGGCGTTTATTGCAAAGAAATGAAGCTATTCAGCCTCTGTTGGAGCACGCCCGGTTTTATCAGGGTTACGGTGCTGAGACAGGTAATTATTGGCGCAGTTTCGGGGATTTTATGACCCGACAAGGCGCACCTGATGCCGACGAAGTAGTAGCGGCAGCCAGTCAGGCTTTTATTAATTATCAGGGTATTTTTCGGGAGGTTGGCCCATCGGCAGCCAGATGATTAAATCTCGAATACCAAACCGGATTGAAGCTGGTGTGCAAGCGTTGGAAAGGTGTAAAATTCGGTCTTTGTCTCGAAAAAGCTTTTGTTGCTTATAATTCTTCCGGTTGATTATTCGCTTTTTTCTCCTTTCGGCGGGTTGCCCGCCGTTCTTTGAGTGCCTCGTTTTTTTCCTGGTGGATGTCTTCGGCTTCCTCTACCGAATGCGACTCTGAGAGGCTATCCTCCGTTTTTGCCTTTTCGGCAAGTTTGCCGAAGAACTTATGCAGTGCGTGAAGATCGGCTTCGGTCAGGTCTTCTACATTCAGCAGCCGATTGCTGGCTTTTCGATCCACGGCAATCAATTCATTAAGCTTGATCTGCATCGCCAGTGAGTCTTTATTTTGCGATTTCTGAATTAGGAAAATCATTAGAAACGTAATGATCGTGGTCCCCGTATTAATGACTAACTGCCATGTATCGGAATAGCCAAAAAGAGGTCCGGTAATGACCCAGATGGTAATCGTTAAAAACGCTAGCAGGAAAGCGGTTGAGGAGCCAGTAGCCCGCGTTGCTCTGGATGCGAATTTTTCGAAAAATTGGGTGAATTTATTGATATTCATGTAATTAGGACGTTTATTTTGACAAAAATTTCTCTCTGTAGTTTGTGAGATTAAAAACGTTGTAATGTGCTTTACAAAGATAACATCCCCAGATTGGTTGACTCGTTTGGAACAATCTATTTAGCTATAGGCTGAAGACAGCTCCAGCTATTTCACAATGTTTTGGGTTTTCTTAAGAAATTTTAGCCGGTAATCGTTGGCTGCTTCCTGTTGCTGAGCCTCTTCCCGAATCAGTAATGGATTGGCCGAAGCGGTGTTTCGCTCGCTGTTGGCAATAACCGTTTCCAGCAAAACCTCGTTGTTCGTTGCACTTGCGAGTCTGAAATCACTGTTGAGCGCACGGGATAGCGCATCGGAAATGGTTATTGTCTGGTTTTGTTTCGCTGGGTCGGATGTTTGAAAACCAGAACGGTTTTTAATCAGATAGTCAAACGCTTTTGTGGCAGACGATTGAATCGCTCCGGCCACAAATGACACCATTTCGTTTGTGGCGAGTTCCGTTTTCGGTAGTGCGTCGAGGTAAGCATCCAACACATCATTGGTAGAACGATTGAGCGATTGACGTGTTGCCAGGTACTTTTTTAGAAAGGCCGCATCCCGCCGACCACTGGCATAATCTTTGTCTCCTTTGGCGACTGTTGGCCGCAGTTGGGGAGTTGCCAGCATTTTATCGGCCACATCGAGCATACCGTCGATGCCGCTGTAACCCACCGCCCGATGAACCAGGGCGCCGTTAGGCGCTATGTACAAGGCTGTCGGATAACTCGATACGGCGTATTGTTTTGCCACCTGCACACCTTCGCCCCGTTCGGCGTCGAACTGATAATTGATAAAATGAACGTTGAATTTGGCGCCTACTTTCGGGTTTGGGAACGCTTCTTTAGCCATTCGTTTGCAGGGTGGGCACCAGCTTGTATAAAGGTCCACAAACACGGGCTTATTCTGGTGTCTGGCTTCGGCCAGCACATCTTTCCAGGAACCCGTAAAAAACATTATGCCCGCCGGTTCGTTGGGCGGGAAAGTCATATTCTGCCCCATTGCCCCAAATGCCATAAGTAAAACAAGGGACAGGCTTAGCCGTGAAACGCGCGATTTCATATAGGAACGTTTAAATTATTATCTAAAATAAGCAGATTTAAACCTAGCGCGCTAGCTCGGCAAATACCCCAAAGTACGGTCAACGTCAGGCGATACGACCCCTGATATTTTTTATCAGTTTTGTTTGTATCGTGACGATTATTCACCGAAGCATAACCTATGCAGTTTTTAGGAGGTTGGTGGCAAAGCTGAAGGATCCCATAATGAATTAACATGACTGTTACCCTCAAAAACTCATAAGTAATGCGCAAAATTATTAACCACAGAGGTACAAAGAACACGGAGTTAAATATTGATTTTATGAATTTATTCCTCTGTGCTCTTTGTGCCTCTGTGGTTAATAATTTTGCGCAATTGCTCAGTCAAGCATCTATAAAAAGCCAAACCACAAAGCCAATCCCGATGAACTAATCCGGCGTAGGGCTTGTCTTTTTAGATATGGCAAAAAAAGAAATTCCACATGTTAATCCCACTGATACTAAGGAACAAGTGAGCTGGCGCGAACGCTTCGCGGCTTTGGGTAACCTGCCCGCGTTTTTTAAATTAGTCTGGGAAGTATCTCCGGGATTGTTTCTCGGCAATGCAGCTCTGCGACTCATTCGGGCGGCAATTCCGGCGGCTACGCTCTACATCGGTAAACTCATTATTGACCAGGTCGTTGCCCTTTCTAAACATACATCTACTGAAGATGCCAACTATATCTGGTGGCTTGTTGGTGCTGAATTTGGGCTGGCTATCCTGTCGACAGGGCTGGGCCGGGCGGTTGCGCTGATGGATAGTTTATTAGGCGACCTGTTTGCTAACCAGACCTCTGTTCGGTTGATGGAACACGCGGCTACGCTCGATCTGGAACAGTTTGAAGACGCAACGTTTTATGACAAACTCGAGCGTGCCCGGCGCCAAACCAGCGGCCGAACCGCGTTGCTCTCCGGTGTATTTGGACAGGTGCAGGAACTGATTTCTGTGGCCTTTCTGGGGGTTGGTCTGGCGGTCTACAACCCGTGGCTGTTACTGCTGATTCTGGTGGCTGTAACGCCTTCGTTTATTGGCGACAATTATTTCAACCAGCGCAGTTATTCACTCTCCCGGTCGTGGACACCCGAACGGCGCGAACTCGATTATCTGCGCTTTGTGGGCGCCAGTGATGAGACTGCCAAAGAAGTCAAAATTTTTGGTTTGTCGAACTTTCTGATTGATCGATTCAGATCATTATCGTGGGAATACTATTTAAAAAACCGGGCCTTGGCTATTAGCCGTGCCGGGTGGGGTGTATTGTTAACCGCACTTGGTACCGCGGGTTACTACGGCGCGTATGTCTGGATTGTGATGCGGGCCGTAAGCGGGCAAATCTCATTGGGCGACCTGACATTTCTGGCAGGGTCGTTCCGGCAGGTGCGGGGTTCGCTGGAAAGTATTCTGCTACAGTTTAGTAGCCTGACGCAGGAAGCGATCTATTTGCAGGACTTGTTTGATTACTTTGCCATCAAACCGCTGATTCACTCACCCAGCGTAACTCGCCCGTTCCCAAGCCCGGTTCAGGAAGGTTTTGTGTTCGAGAATGTCGGTTTTAAGTACACTAACTCCGAGCGGTGGGCATTGCGAAATCTATCCTTCACGCTTCAGGCGGGTGAAAAACTGGCGCTTGTCGGAGAAAACGGCGCAGGAAAAACAACACTGGTTAAATTGCTGGCCCGTCTCTATGACCCTGCCGAAGGCCGGATTCTGCTCGATGGGTATGACCTTCGCGAGTATGATTTGATGGAACTCCGTCGCAACATTGGCGTTATTTTTCAGGATTATACGCGATTCAAAATGTCGGCGGGGGTGAACATTGCTGTCGGCGATATTGACGAGCGAACCAACCAGCCGCGTATTGAAACGTCGGCACAACGGAGTCTGGCCGATACCGTAATTGCCAAACTAGCTGGCGGTTACGATCAGCAATTGGGTCGTTCGTTTGGCAAAGGCGTTGAACTGTCGGGCGGGGAGTGGCAGAAAGTCGCGCTTGGCCGGGCGTATATGCGCGATGCCCAGCTCATCATTCTCGACGAACCTACGGCCGCCCTCGATGCCCGTGCCGAATACGAAGTGTTCCAGCGCTTTGGCAAACTGACAGATGGAAAATCGTCGGTCATTATTTCGCACCGATTCAGCACCGTGCGTATGGCCGACCGGATTCTGGTTTTAGAAAACGGCACCTTACTCGAAATCGGGAGCCATTACGAACTTCTGGAAAAAGATGGCCGCTACGCCGAGCTATTCGGTTTACAGGCACGCGGATATAAGTAAGGATGATGGCGCGAGGCTCCAGCCTCGTGCCT
>JANXVQ010000786.1 GCA_025351545.1 Spirosoma sp. | reverse complement strand
CGGGTAAATGCGATTTGTCCCGGCCTTATAAAAACTAAATTTAGCCAGGCTCTCTGGCAAGACGAAAAGATTCTAGATCGTTTTACCAAACACATTCCTATCGCCCGAATGGGCACAGCTGACGAAATCAGCCCGCTGGCCCTATTTCTGGCTTCCAGCGCATCATCGTACAGCACGGGAAGTTTATTTTACGCCGATGGCGGAACAGTTATTTAATTCTTACTTTTATGTCCCCCGAAACGCGCGAAGTCTGGTTACGCGGCCCACTACCCGACATGCCGCCCCTTCTTCAGCCGGTTGCCCACGCGCTGATGCAGGCCCGCGAAGAAGTGTGTACATTGACAAGGAATTTTCCGGAAACTTTGCTTTGGGAATGCCCGGCAAATGTAGCCTCAGCTGGATTTCATTTGCAGCACTTAACGGGTGTACTTGATCGAATATTTACGTACGCTCGAAATGAAGCGCTTACGCCAGACCAGTTGGCGGCCTTAAACTCCGAAGGAAAACCCAATGCAACCGCTGGTGAATTAGTTCAGCGGTTCGATAAACAGATTGATCAGGCCCTCGCTCAACTCCGAATCACCGACGAGAAAACACTGACCGAACCGCGTGGGGTCGGGCGGGCGCAATTGCCCTCGACGGTAATTGGTTTGCTGACTCACGCAGCCGAGCATACGATGCGCCATGTGGGGCAATTATCGGTAACGATTAAAGTGATAACACTTTAACCTTTTTTTAAGTTAGCCTTCATCGGCTTTTAATAAAGCTAGCCGATCTTTCAACCGAAAAGTCCATCACTGTGATGGGCAATCACCTAAAACCATTCCCAATACAATGAAAAAATCAATCATGGCTGTCTGTGTTATAGCCGCTCTTTGTGGAAATACTGCCTTTGCAAATACGCCCTCACAGGATAAACCAGTGAGTAAAACCACAACAACAGTAAAGAAAACCATGCCGTCTACAACCAAAGCGACAACAACATCGGTTCATAAAAAGCACGTTAAGACATCGTAGTTAATGGTTTTGTCATCAATAGAAAGGGTTCGCATTTATGCGAACCCTTTTTATTGATGACATGGTTTAGATTCTTTTATTGAACCGCAACAATCTTGAATTCGGTTCGTCGGTTTTGCTGGTGTTCATTTTCCGAGCAGTTCACACCATCGAGGCAGCCATTAATAATTTCCGATTCGCCATAGCCACGCGCTACTAATCGGTTGGCCGGAACACCCCGCGCCACCAGATAATCCATAGCCGCTCTTGCACGGCTTTCCGACAGTCGAATGTTATAGGTATCCGTAGCACGCGAGTCGGTATGCGAACGTAATTCGATCTCCATCTGTGGGTATTCTTTCAAAATAGCCAGCACGTGATCAAGTTCACGAGCCGCATCGGCACGGATAAAAAATTTATTCAGGTCGTAATAGATGTTCTTCAACTGAAACACATCGCCCACCCCATACAAGCCGAGGGAGTCTGTAACAACCTGCGATTTACGCTTAGTTTTACCATACTGGGCTTTTTTGGTAGCATAACGATCTTTTTGAGCGGTAATCGTGTAAGGTGCATTGGGTTTCATATCAAATTCATATCCCCCATCAGGACCCGTCATTACAGTCTGCTCCGATTTGTCTTTTTCGTTACGTAAAGTCACTTTCACACCGGTTGCTGGCTGCTGGTTAACTTCCGTTTTTATCACACCTTTTACAACTGTATTTTCTGACCGTTCGAGGTAAATAGATACGTTCAGCACGGGTTTCGGCGACTGCGTCAGGGTCGAGAATCGAACACTGTTCATGGCGTAACCTTCTTTAATAGCTCTGAACTCGTATTCTGTATTCGAATCCACGCATAAATCGGTACGTCCATTCTGGCTTGTCAGGCGTAAGTCCTGATTGACACCGTTCCGCAAAATACGCACGTCAGCATTTTCGAGTGGCGTACCTGTTTTCGCGTCATACACCAGAATATTGAGTTGCTTGCATGTCCGCCGGAACGAGTAAATATCATCGTCACTGATACCTTTTTTACGGTTGCTGCTGAAATAACCACTGGTGCGACTTTTATCGGTAATAAACCCGAAATCATCTTTTTC
>JANXVQ010000745.1 GCA_025351545.1 Spirosoma sp. | reverse complement strand
AACAGAAGCCAGGTAAGTGTATACGGCTGCTTTTTTGGAATTACGCAGTTTATGCCAAATGTCCACCTCCCAACTAACAGTCGGGCCAAAATACAGATTTGGCAAAATAGTGGGTGTTGGCACACCCGGCCTTATTTCCGTATAGTCATCAGCAGCTCCCTGACTGGTGTAGCGGGATACTTTGTCAATGCCCGCTCCCCCGCCAAGACTAACGAAGGGTCGATAGGCCCCGGCTCTGGCTAACACCTCGTTGTTGGCAACCTGAATGTCCTGTAACGTAATGTTTAGTTCCTGATTGTTATACAAAGCCGTATCAATGAGCACTGACAGATTTGGGTCGGTAAAATAATTCCGCCAAATTGTCTTTGCCGAGTTGGTAGAGTCCTGCGAGTTGTAAAAACTCGCAGGTACTGATTTATTCGCTGTTTTCTGGACCAGACGCGGTACAGTACAGCTGCTAAAGAATAGGGTAACCAGCATTATTCCTACCCAGGTCAATCGTCTTTTATTATGCATTATCTTCAACTTCTTCAGGTTGTGGAAAATTGTCTACTGCATGGACCATACCTTCAGTCAACGAATGATCTTCTTCGTCTTTGATCAACTGGCGGCCATCGGCCAACGTGCCAAATATGTAGTACAAGCCAGGTATGATGATGACCCCGAAAACGGTGCCGAATAACATACCACCCATGGCAGAAGCACCAATGGTACGGTTACCAATAGCGCCGGCACCGGTTGCACTAATCAGCGGTATCAATCCGGCAACGAAGGCGAATGAAGTCATTAAGATCGGGCGGAAACGGACCCTGGCTCCTTCGATGGCTGCGTTCAGAATCGTTTCTCCCTGCTGGCGCTTCTGAACGGCAAATTCCACGATCAGTACGGCATTTTTACCCAACAAACCAACCAGCATGATGAGTCCGATCTGGGCATAAATGTTGTTCTCCAGCCCCATTAGCTTGAGCAGCAGGAACGAACCAAATATCCCGACCGGCAGCGATAACACGACGGCCAATGGAATGATAAAACTTTCGTACTGAGCCGCTAGCACAAAGTAAACAAAGGCCAATACAATCAGGAATACATACAAAGTCTCATTCCCCCGGATTGATTCGTCGTAGGAAAGACCTTCAAACGCGATATCGTACCCTCTTGGGAGCGTCTTTTTAGAAACTTCCCGTATGGCCTGAATGGCATCGGCTGTAGTATAGCCTTTCGCCGGAAGTCCCTGAATAGCGGCTGAATTATATAGATTGAACCGGGTAATTTCATTGGGTCCCTGTCCTTTTTTAAGCCTCATGAATGCCGAGTAGGGCACCATTTCTCCCTGATCGTTTTTAACAAAAAGCTTTAAAAGATCGGATGGAAGCCGCCTGAAACTAGGATCGGCCTGTACGTACACTTTGAAAAACTGGTTAAACTTAGTAAACCCTTGTTCGTAGGTACTACCAATCATGATGTTAAGGTTATCCATCGCTTTTCCGATAGACACGCCTTTTTGCATGGCCAGATTGTTGTCGATCTCCAGTTCGTATTGCGGATAATTGGCTGAGAAGAAGGTAAATAAGCCAGTAAGCTCTTTACGCTTGCCCAAATCCTCCATGAATTTCTTGTTGATTTTATCAAACTCACGATAGTCTGTATCGGTTGTTTTGTCCAGCAAACGCATGGAAAAACCGCCTGATGTACCAAATCCGGGAATGGCCGGTGGTTCGAAGAATTCAACCACAGCCCCAAGGCTCCTGGTCTTCCCTTCCAACTCTTCCATGATTTCCTTTACGTTATGCTCGCGATCCCCCCAGGGTTTCAGGTTGATCAGACATGTACCGGCATTGGAGCCCCGTCCTTCGGTCATAATCTCGTAACCAGCCAGCGACGACACCGATTCTATTCCCGGAACTTCTTCGCAAATTTTCTGAAGCCGTCGGGAAACCTCGTTGGTTTTTTCCAGAGTCGAACCCGGTGGCGTCTGGATGATGGCATAAATCGTACTCTGGTCTTCGTTCGGGATAAATCCGGCTGGCAGAATCTTATTTTCATAGGCTATTCCCAGACAGAAACCCCCTAATATCAGGAACGTAAGGATTCGTCGGCTGACGATTAATTTCAACAAGCTCACATATCGGCCGGTAAGTTTATCAAATACCCGGTTGAAACTGTCGAGCGCTTTGGTCAGCAGGTTTTTCTTCTTGGCATGTCCATGATTATTTTTCAACAACATGGCACATAACACGGGCGTAAGCGTCAGGGCAATCAAGGCCGAAATCACAATGGAACTGGCCATGGTGATGGAAAACTGACGATAAAAAGTACCGACCGGCCCCGACATAAAGGAGATAGGCAGGAATACTGATACCATCACCAGGGTAATGGCGATAATGGCTCCGCTAATCTCACCAAGCACTTTTCTAACGGCATTGAACGGTGATATACCCGGCTCTTCTTCAAACTTGGCATGGACGGCCTCGACGACGACAATCGCATCATCGACCACAATACCGATGGCAAGTACCAGAGCAAACAGCGTAATTAAGTTGATGGAAAGCCCAAAAGCCTGAATCACAAAAAACGCCCCAATCAGGGATACCGGAACCGCGAGGATTGGTATCAGGGTAGAACGCCAATCGCCCAGGAATATGAAAACAACTAGGGCAACTAGTAAAAATGCGTCCCGCAATGTATCAATTACCTGCTCGATAGATGCATCCAGGAAGTTGGATACGTCATAGCTGATTTTATAGTCCACTCCCGGAGGAAAGGAGGTTTTCATTACCTCAAGCTTCTTTTTTACTTCTTCAATAACATCACTGGCATTACTGCCATAGTTTTGCCGCAACACAATGGCTGCCGACGGATGTCCATCTAGATTTGAATAAATATCAAAGAATTCACTGCCCAATTCAACTCGGGCTATATCCCGTAAGTGGATACTTTGTCCTTCGTAATTGGCCCGGATAATAATCCCTTCATACTCCTTTGGCTCGCTATATCTGCCTTTGTAGGTGAGTACGTATTCCAGCGACTGGGCAGCAATACCGGAGCTCTGACCGATCCGGCCCGGGCGACCAATAATACTCTGCTCCCCAACGGCCTTCATCACTTCCTCCACAGAAATATTATAGGCCCGCATGCGCTCAGGGTTTAACCAAAGGCGCATTGCATACCGCCGACTACCCAATATTTGTGCTCTGGCAATCCCTTTTGTCCGTTGGATTTCGGGGATCATTTTAACCGTGGCGTAGTTGAACAGGAATTTTTCGTCAATGCTCTTTTCCTTGGAATAGAGGTTGACGTACATCAACATACTGGGCTGGACAGGTGAGATAATAACCCCCTCACGCTGAACCAGTTCGGGCAAGAGTGGCATAACTTGATCCACCCTTGTTTTCACCCGGATAACGGCGACGTTAGGGTCCGTACCCGGTTCAAAAATAATCCGAAGGGTAGCCTCTCCCGCACTAGTTGCATCGGTCGCTATATAGCGCATATCCTGGACGCCGTTGATCGCCTGTTCCAGGGTAATCAGCGTGGATTTCACCAATACATCGGCACTGGCTCCGGGATAAGCAATAAATATATTTACCGTTGTAGGGGCAATGTCGGGGAATTGCGAGATAGGTAACTTCGTGATAGCCAGTATACCGATGAAGACGATCATGATTGATATCACAATAGCAAATACGGG
>JANXVQ010000710.1 GCA_025351545.1 Spirosoma sp. | reverse complement strand
TTTCTTCGCTGCCGTCGCTCATATGCACAACCAGTTTCTGGGTTTTATCTGCGAAAGGTTCGAGCCGGGCTACCACGCGATAGGACGCATCAGGAGCAAAATAGACCAGTCCCCGGAAAGATGATTTATCCAGAATCGGCGATTCTGCATTTGTACGCATAAATTTATCTTTTTCAGTACGCTTTATATCTAATTGCTGATTGTAGATTTTAGGGTCAGTTGTTGTTTCCAGTCCATCGCCGGGGTTACTATTTCCTCCGACGAGAAAGGCGTAGTACACAACTAATAAGGTGAGTATTAGTAGTAATGCTGTAAGGAAAAAATTATTTTTTATCATACTTTGAATGAGTAGAAACAGATAGCAAAATAAACTAAAGTTGAGACTAATGGTATTAATAAATGTCATTAGTAACTATTTATATTCATATCGGTTACATTTGATGTATTTATAATTAATAGCTTTTTAATAACTTTATGCGACAGAAAAAAATGCCCCCTCTATTTCATTATCAAACTTACTTGAATGGCCCGACTTTACGAATTAAAAACATTTGAATCCAACAGGGGGAATCTAACTGTTTTTGAAGGCATAATTCCTGGTACTATTCAACGCGTCTTTTATATTTATGAAACCGGGAATACGGCACGGGCGGGTCATCGGCATCATCGGTCCTGGAATGCACTTATCTGCTTAAGTGGTAGTTGTCGGGTTTATAACCATGACGGAATAAAAGAAGATACGTTTCACTTAACAAGCCCGCGGCAATGTCTGGTGCTTGAGCCCGAAGACTGGCATATCATGGATGAGTTTTCTGCGGATGCTATTCTGTTGGTTGTGTCAAATGAAGGATACGACAAAGACGATTATATCTACGAGCCGTACGCCAATAGTCAAAAAATAACCAATGTAATCATGGCCGATTCTGAATGATTCAGTTTCTGGATCTCAAGCAGATCAACGAGCCACATCAGTATGCCCTTCAGAAAGCTATTGAGCGGGTTCTGTCTTCTGGCTGGTATATTTTAGGTCGTGAAGTGGAAGCGTTTGAACTCCAGTTCGCAACCTATTGTCAAACGCGGCACTGTATTGGCGTTGCCAGCGGTCTTGATGCGCTAGCACTGGTGCTGAAGGCGTGGAACTTCCCTGCTAACAGTGAAGTGATTGTTGCATCGAACGCTTACATTGCATCGGTGCTAAGCATTACCCATGCTGGTTTAGTGCCCGTTTTTGTCGAACCCGACCCGAGAACATATTTGCTCGACCCGACTCGTATCCAAGCTGCTATCACATCCCGCACAGCGGCCATTTTACCTGTACACCTTTATGGCCGTTGCTGCGATATGGACTCAATCAATACGCTGGCGCAACGCTATGGCCTGAAAGTGCTTGAAGATGCTGCTCAGGCACATGGTGCGGTGTACGTTGGGAGTGATACGGATAAAGCGCAGCAGCAGGCCGGTAATCTTGGCGATGCGGCAGGATGGAGCTTTTATCCTAGTAAAAACCTGGGTGCCCTGGGTGATGCCGGCGCTATTACAACGAACGACGATGCGCTGGCCGATACACTGCGTGCCTTGCGAAACTACGGTTCGACTCAGAAATATATCAATGATTATGTGGGATATAACAGCCGGTTAGATGAACTTCAGGCGGCCATTTTATCCGTTAAATTACCCCTGCTCAATAAAGCAATTGCCCGACGGAGAGTGCTGGCAGAGCGGTATCTCAGGGGTATAAAAAATTCGGCGGTGACGCTTCCTCCAGCCGACCAGATTGAGCAGGATGCCTGGCATTTGTTTGTCGTTCAACATCCTCAACGAGATATTTTTCGAGCACGTCTCCGCGAACAGGGTATCGCTACCGACATTCATTACCCCATTCCACCCCATCACCAACGGGCCTACGCGTCGTTTGCTCATTTGTCGTTGCCCATTGCCGAGCAATTACATCAGGACGTCGTTAGTTTACCGCTTAATCCCGCCTTAACGGATGAAGAAGTGGCATACATTATAGAGTCTATAAATTCTCTCTAACCATGCACTTATCGGTCATTATCCCAGTCTATAACAGCGAACGCACGATTGCGCCGTTGATGGAACGGTTGCAGGCTTGTCTGGTCGGGCATTTGTTCGAGATTGTGCTGGTTAATGATGGTAGTAGCGACCGATCAGAAATGGTTTGCCAACGTCTTGAAGACCAATATGATAATGTGATATTTATTTCGTTGCGCCGAAATTTTGGCGAATTCAACGCTGTACTGTGCGGGTTGAATCATGCCCGTGGACAATACACAGTAATTATTGATGACGATTCTCAAAACCCACCAGAGGCTATTCTGACGCTCATTGAAACAGCCGAAACAGGTCAGTACGACGTGGTTTACAGCCGTTATGCGCAGAAACAGCATCACTGGTTTCGAAACCTGGGTAGCTGGTTCGTGAATATGCTGACGACCTATTCAATTGGTAAGCCAAGAGGACTGTATTTGTCGAGTTTTAAGCTTATTCGGCGCGAGGTGGTGAACGAGATTATCCGCTATCGCGGCCCATATCCGTACATCGACGGGCTGATTTTTAGGGTAACGCAGAATGTTGGCAGTGTGGAAGTGCCACATAATACCCGCGTTGAGGGTCGTTCAAATTACACAGTTTGTAAACTCATTTCTCTGTTTCTGAACGTGTTTATCGGCTATTCGCTTTGGCCGATTCGTGTGTTTACGGTTTTGGGAGCCGCTCTATTCGGACTGGGTTTGTTGAGCGGTTTACTATTGCTGATTGGCTGGCTAAGCCATGTTATAGTTGTGCCGGGTTGGGGTATTGTGATATGGGTTCTCATAACGGGTTCAGGGGTTCAGTTGCTCTTCTTAGGTGTGTTAGGGGAATATCTTGGCAAGCTATTTATGGCTCATAGCGGTCTGCCGCCATATGTAATAAAAAAAGGCAGGAACAGTAAAATGGAAGAAGAAACTAGCTGAGAGTTACTTTCTCCATTTTACTGTTTCTCGTTCCACACTATGATTGGTCGTTCGGATGAGTACGAGAAAATGTTCAGGCTGGAAAGTAAACTGTGGTGGTATCGCAGTTTGCATGAACGTGTAGGTGCAGCGTTGCGACAACGGTTTGGCAAACGCCGGGATATGGCTATTTTAGACGCAGGTTGCGGTACTGGCGGTTTGCTGGATTTTCTGCGCCGGCGTGGCTACACTAATCTGAGAGGAATAGATGGGTCAGCAGATGCAGTCGCATTTTGCCATGAACGTGCCCTTCCGGTTACGCTTGTTGATTTAAACGATCTGGCTGGTTTCGAGCCAGACACCACATACGATGTTATTGTTTGCAATGATGTATTCTGCTATTTTGCGGAAGCCGAATTAGCGCCTTTGCTGGCTGCTCTGGCACATCGGCTAACACCCGACGGAATTCTGGTAAGCAACAACAACGCATTCAATCTGTTTCGGGGAGAGCACGATTTGGCGGTGGGCATTGTCCGGCGATTTGTTCTGGCCAATTTTGAGCAAGTATTACCTGAAAATGGATTACATATCCAATTGGCTACGTACTGGAGCTTTGCCCTATCGCCCCTGATTTTGCTAACACGGCAATGGCAGCAATTGCAACTAAAACTTGGATG
>JANXVQ010000713.1 GCA_025351545.1 Spirosoma sp. | reverse complement strand
AACGTCGTTACTTGACTATATCCGTCGGGCGAAAGTTGCGGCTGGAGAAGCGGGTGGTATTACGCAGCACATTGGTGCTTATAGCGTAAAAACCAGCGATGATCGAATGATTACGTTCTTGGATACACCGGGTCACGAAGCCTTTACGGCCATGCGGGCACGGGGTGCCAAAGTAACAGATGTCGTTATTATTGTCATTGCTGCCGATGACAGTATCATGCCGCAAACGCGCGAAGCCATCAACCACGCACAAGTGGCGGGTGTACCCATCGTGTTTGCTTTCTCGAAAGTAGACAAAGCAGGAGCTGATACCGAGAAAATTCGGGCTGAGCTGGCCTCTATGAACATGCTCGTTGAAGAATGGGGTGGTAAATACCAGACGCAGGAAATCTCATCGAAATCTGGATTGGGTGTCGATGAATTGCTCGAAAAAGTATTGCTCGAAGCTGAACTGCTCGAACTGAAAGCCAATCCGACTCGTCGGGCATTGGGTACCGTTATTGAAGCCTCACTTGACAAAGGCCGTGGGTATGTTTCGACCGTATTGGTTGAAAACGGTACGCTCCAACAGGGTGATATCATGCTGGTTGGCGCGCACTATGGCCGTATTCGGGCCATGACAAACGATCGGGGCGAACGGATTAAAGAAGCTGGACCATCACAGCCAGTTCAGATTCTTGGTCTGCCGGGTGCTCCACAAGCGGGTGATAAGTTTAACGTGATGGAAACAGACCGTGAAGCCCGCGAAATTGCGAATAAACGTGAGCAATTATTGCGTGAGCAAACATTGCGTACCCGCAAACATATTACGCTCGAAGAAATTGGTCGACGGAAAGCCATCGGCACATTTAAAGAGTTGAATGTGATTGTGAAAGGTGACGTAGACGGTTCGGTAGAAGCGCTCTCTGATTCGCTCCTGCAACTCTCGACAGAAGAAGTTCAGGTGAATATCATTCACAAAGCCGTTGGACAGATTTCCGAATCGGATGTGCTGTTGGCGTCAGCGTCAGATGCTGTTATTGTTGGATTCCAGGTACGGCCATCGGCAAGTGCACGGAAACTAGCCGAGCAGGAACAGATTGAAATACGTCTCTACTCGATTATCTACGACGCTATCAATGAAGTAAAAGACGCTATGGAAGGGCTGTTAGCGCCGACTGTAGAAGAAATTATCGTTGGTAACATTGAAGTACGTGATGTCTTCAAAATTAGTAAGATAGGTACGGTAGCGGGTTGCTACGTAACGGAAGGTAATATTAAACGGAGCAATAAAATCCGTATTATCCGCGACTTCATCGTGGTTCATACGGGCGAAATCAGTGCGCTGAAACGCTTCAAAGAAGATGTCAGTGAAGTGAAGTTTGGCTACGAATGTGGCTTGAGCATCAAAAACTTTAATGACATTGAAGTTGGCGATGTAATTGAAAGCTTCGAGTTTAAAGAAGTGAAACGTACACTCTAATGGTGTTATAGGTTCTGTAAAAGCCCCAACTGAGTAGTTCAATTGGGGCTTTTTTGTGACTTATTAAGTAGACTCTCGCCTTATGAAACTTCTTACTATCAGCGACCTACACGGACGAACTGTTTGGGATGAAGCAAATTTTGAGTGCTGTGATCGTGTCGTTTTTCTCGGAGATTATACAGACAGCCATGTTTTTGATGACGAGACGATTTATATTAATCTTGTACGGATTATCCAGCTAAAAATCCGGCAACCAGATAAGTTTGTACTGCTTATTGGCAATCATGATGCACAGTATGTGCATTTCCCGTATTACCGCTGTTCGAGGTTTCGCCAATTGGCACAGCCTAAATTGAGTTCACTGTTTTCCAAGTATGCCGATCTGTTTCAGATCGCGTATCAGCAAAGAAATTATCTGTTTACACATGCGGGTATAACGAACAAATGGTTGACACGTCTTCTGGTAAAAACCGGGAATGATTCGCTCAAACTCACGTCTGATTACAATCTGGCCGGATTATTGAACGAGATTCATCAGTCAGTATATTATCGTGATCTGCTGTTTGACATTGGCCCCAAACGAGGAGGTTTTGATGCATTCGGGGGGCCAGTTTGGGCTGACCGCACTGAAACAAGCATCGACTTTTTAACTGGTTTTCGGCAGGTGGTTGGTCATACTCCCGTTGTGGACTTCACCACAATGGGTGATAAAAGGAGTTCAATTACCTATACGGATGTGTTACAAACTAAAACGGCATTTTATGAAGTCGTAATCCCTGACTAACTTAGGTGCTAAAGAAACAAAAGGCCTACTCCCGGTCGTTAATAAGAAAAGCTTGTTTGCCGAAAATACCCTGAATGAATTTCCTCTATCCTTCTTTTCTATTTGGTTTGCTGGCACTTTCGATTCCGATTGCCATTCACCTATTTAATTTTCGACGAACACGGCGGGTATTTTTTACCAATGTTGCCTTGTTACGGACGGTTCAGACGGAGACCAAATCGTTTCGGCGATTAAAACACTGGATCATTCTGGCATGTCGCTGCTTATTTGTGGCTTGTCTGGTGCTGGCGTTTGCCCAACCGTTCATCCCAAGTAAAAATAAGCTTGGCTTGTCGCGGCAGGGCGTTACGAGTTTATATGTCGATAACTCGTTTAGTATGCAAAACGAGCGAAATACAAAACGTTACCTCGATATTGCCACTAGCAAATTAGATGAATTGTTGACGCTGTTTCGCAATGCGACTTCACTTCAATTACTAACCAACGATTTCTCGACGGCAGAACAGCAAGCCGGAACGGTCGAAGCAGTCCGTGATCGTGTGACATCCATCCGTTTTGCCCATACACCCCGCACGCTCGAAACGGTTTATCGTCGGCAACGAAACTTGCTGAGTTCACTGAATCCAGGCGGGCGCAATCAACTGTTCTGGTTTTCCGATTTTCAAAAAAGCACAGCCGGCGACTTGTCACGGCTGAAAATTGATACGACCGATAGACTGTTTATCGTGCCGATGGATGCGCAGGCAACCAAAAATGTATATGTCGATTCGGTTTGGCTCAGTACGCCGTTTATTCGCGAAATGCAGAATAATAGCTTGAATGTCAAGCTGAATAACGCGGGCCGGGAGAGTGTAAAAAATCTGCCGATCCGTTTGTATTTAGATGATACGCAGACATCGACTGCTTCGGCTACGCTGGCGCCTGATGGTTCGGCAACCGTTTCGCTTAATTTCAACGTAACCTCAAAAGGATACCATCGGGGTCGAATCGTGTTTGAAGATTACCCGATTACATTCGACAATCAGTATTTTTTCGTTATTGAAGCATCACCGGCGGTGCGTGTATTGCATTTGTACGAACAAAAAGAGGCTCCATCTGAGCGGGCAAGAGATTATGTAAATGCCGTTTACGCCAATGATAGTCTGTTTGTCAGACGTAGTTTCAGCGTCCAGAATTTTGATGTTGGGCAGTTGAAAGAAACGGATTTAGTCGTGCTGGAAGGCGTTTCTGATGTAAATGGTGCATTACGTACTGAATTGGAAAGGTTTGTTCAGCAGGGGGGGAGTCTAGCCATTATTCCACCGGCAAATCCGAGTATTAGTTCGTATGGCCCTTTTTTGCGAACGTTAGGCATTGGTAGTGTGCAGGTTAGTACAACGACGGGTGTTGTGCCAACGTCATTGCCTGTTGCTGATCCCGACCGGCGTAACCCTTTCTTTCGCGATGTGTTTCAGCAAAGCTATCAATCAGAACCACTCAATATGCCAACATCTGCTCCCGTCTGGCGGTGGAATTCAGGCGAGCGGTTGCTGAGTTTGCGTGATGGGAACCCATTGTTAACGCAGTCAAAGGTGAGTGCAGGCGGCAGTGTGTATTTGCTGGCCAGTCCTCTTGCATCAGCCTACGGTAATTTGGCTGAACACGCCTTGTTTGTTCCGGTCATGTATAAAATGGCGGCTCTAAGCGTTCGGGCGCAACGGACGGCTTACTCGTTTGATGACAATCTGGTAACAATTCCTGTGAGTAACCCCTCCGAACGGGCGATCTATAAACTGAAGCATGATAAATTAGAAATCATTCCGGTACAGCGCATCGTTGGCAATCAGCTCCTTCTGGAAATGCCAAAAAGTAATGAACTGGCTGCTGGTCAGGAGGTTGAAGCAGGATACTACGAGCTTCAGTTAAACGGCAAAATAGAACGTTTGTTGGCTTTTAATCACGGTAACCAGGAGTCAGCCATGAATTTTTATTCGGCTGACGAACTGCGTAAATCCTTCTCGAACCAATCGAACGTAGAAGTATTTGACAGTATTCAGGACGGCGATTTTGTGCAGGTTTTGGAGCAGGAAAACCTGGGTAAAAGTTTGTGGAAATACTTTCTGCTGGCTGCGCTGGCGTTTCTGCTGATTGAAACCGGGTTAGTACGATTTATGAAAGGATAAAATTTAGAACTCAAAACTCATTCTGTAAGTCGGCAAATAACACGCCGGTATCGGGATAGCTGGGGTGTTCCTGAATCAGTTACTTCCAAAATGATATGAATGGTTTTGCCAACGGATGCGTCTTTGGGGACCGCAAATGACGCCTTTTGTCTATCAGCGTTTTGAATAACTACTTTTCCTTCATAAGTGTCAGCCTCTTCATATTGCCACCATGGGTAACTCATTGTATAACATCCTGATAAACGTATCGACATCGTCAACCTCACCATCTGTAGTGACAATTGTGCGTGGTTTGGCCGATTTGACCTGCGAATTTATCTGAGCCAGTAATTGGGAAGAGAGGGAAGACGTAAAGAACAGCAAAAAAACAGCTATTACTGAATAGGATTTCATAGGCAGGACTGGCTTTTAAGGAAAGCGAAGTTATAACATGAAATTTTACGCGTCGGGTAAACCGAAATAGGGGTCAAAAACCAGAATGTAGGGGTGAAATAGACGCTGTTAATGTCTATTGACCTACCGGCGTCAACGTTATAGGGCCGAGCAGACCAGAAGGCATAGCGTCCCAATGGCTGGCGTCGAAAGGTTTGTAACGAATGTCCACAATGTTAATATCGTAAAATTTCTTCCAGCCGGGATTCCGCCGGTCGTAGAGCCGCATGTAATTGGCCGACAGGTTTGTTACCTCAATTTCTAATTGATTGCCGCTTGTTTTCAAACGGTTAGCTGGAATTGATAGCCGGAAAGGGATGCACCAGGCCGTACCTAATGGTTGACCGTTAAGCCTTACTTCCGCCACTTCCCGTACGTCGCCAAGGTCAATGTTATACGCAGATGCCGTTGTGTTTGTGGGCAAATCAAAAGTAGTTACATAGCGGGCTGTGCCGGAAAAATAACTCGCCGAATCCGATAGGGTTGTCCAAGAGACAAGGTTTGGCATTGTTGCAGACGTGTTTCGTACGGGGTTTCCCTGAGCCGGGCGCCGGGCAATAAACTGAATCTGCCAGGAATTTCGCAGGATAATTGGCTTAACCTTGTCGTTATCTACTACCCGTTTTTGATCGACCGCGTCTAAATAAACTGGCGTTCCGGGGCTTACATTTACAAAATAGGACTGACCGGGATCTATTCGTAAAAACACCTCGGTTAGTCCTTTTTTACCTTTTCGAACGGGTAGCAGTTGACTCTGGTTTGTTAGCGGGTTATAACAAATTACCTTTCCTGTTGCAGAGAGCGTAATCCAATTCTGATGAAATTGGTTGCTAAGATTTGTGATAAAATATTGCGTGGTATCGGCTCTGCGCTTACGAATAAAGGAAAGGCCTTTGCTTACCCAGGATTCCACCCGAGTTCCCAACTGATTCATCGTCCCGAATACATCTTTACTAACCGTTACGGTAGGCAGTTTCTGGAGCGTTTTTCCAAGTTGCTGCACGTCTGCCGACCGGGCCTGGTGGTTATAAAATCCCGCTGCTTGTTGTGGTAACTGACCGTCGAATACAATCCGGGCACCTTGTTGGGCTAATTTCGCTAACTGCCGTAGCGAGGCTTCCGGTATGTATGTAGTTCGCGGCACCAGAATCACCTGATAAGTTGCTCCGCTAACACTACGCACGCCTTGTCTGCTGGCAGTCAGCATGTTGAGTAATTCATCGGAGACGTAATCAAACGAATAACCGCGTTCGCTTAATTGTTCGCACAAGTGTCCGAACGGTTGAGGCAGCAGCCATTGCTCCACGTGGTGAACTTCTAACTGGTGAATACCCCCCGCCGATTTGGCCTTTGT
>JANXVQ010000702.1 GCA_025351545.1 Spirosoma sp. | reverse complement strand
CGCGTGCGTTGATTCTGGCTCCAACGCGCGAATTAGTCATGCAGATTAATGAAGCCGTCAGCGAGTTAAGTAAATATACGGGTCTACGACATGCGGCTATTTTTGGTGGACTTGGGCCAAAAACCCAAATCGAAACGCTTCGAAAAGGGGTAGATATTCTGGTGGCGACACCTGGGCGATTCATGGACCTTTATCGTACCGGTGAGATTGTGACGAAGGAGATCCGCACAATGGTGCTCGACGAAGCCGACAAGATGATGGATATGGGCTTTATGCCCCAAATTCGATCTATACTGGAAATAATTCCGTCGAAACGACAGAATTTACTGTTTTCAGCCACGTTTGGCGGACGAGTCGAACGGCTATCGGGAGAATTTCTGGAAGCACCGATAAAAGTAGAGGTAACACCTCAGGCATCGACTGCCGATATGGTTAATCAGGTGATTTACGAGGTTCCAAATTTCCGCACCAAAATTAATCTGCTGGATTACCTCATCAACAAGGATTCTTTCCAGCGGGTTATCATCTTCGCCCGAACGAAAGGCACTGCTGATAACATCTATAAATTTCTGGCACGTAAAGTGGTTGAGACATCCAAGATCCGGGTTATTCATGCCAATAAAGGACAGAATACGCGGATCAACTCAATGGAGGCTTTTAAAGAAGGCAACATACAGGTATTGGTCGCAACAGATGTGGCCGCTCGTGGTATTGATGTAGCCGAAGTGAGCCACGTCATCAACTTCGATTTACCGCTGATTTATGAGGATTATGTACACCGAATTGGCCGGACGGGCCGCGCTAATCACACAGGAGAGGCTATTACATTTCTGACTGCGGCCGAGGAATATCATGTGCAAAAGATTGAACGAATCATTCGCATGACCATTCCCCGAATACCGTTGCCGCCCCTGGTTGAGGTTACAGAAACCCCTTTTGATGAACAACAGGCAATGCTGCGCGAAATTGATGAACAGCGTAGAAAGGAAGACCCAACGTTTTTAGGCGCTTTTCATGAGAAAAAAGCATCGAATATGCCTGGTGGTAAAGACCGGCTAAAAACCAAAGCCAAGATACCAGGCACAAAAAAGCCAGCGACTTCGAGTACAGGTGCCCGTTCGGGTGGGGTAAACCGAAAATTTGGTGGGTCGGCGGGTAGTAAAACAAGTAGTGCAAAGAGATCTGGATCGCGCGGAGGACGGCGGTAATAGACGCCAAATGTACTAACTTGGATTTTCTTTTCGTTCTATCGAAACAAATCACTGTGGTATAGTACTTTCCTATGAGCGTTCGGATGAATCTGATACAGTGCACTTTAGTTGCGTTACCGTTTTTGTCGGCAGCACAACCGAAGCAGCTTATTATATCGGCGCGTTCGGGCTTTTCAGTGCGCCCAAGTCAACCAACTCAAAGACGTACAGAAATCAGTGCGCAACCGCTAAAAGAGGCCGTTTCAGCCGATGTGGCCGAGACGGCCAACACCCCGGCAAACACGCTGCCTTTATTCGGTGAGCGCCCTAAAACAGCGGCTCAGATTGATGAAGAAATTCATTTTTTGAACGACTGCGACCGCAATTTTGCCAGCCGCCCCGAAGCCAGTGATTTCTTTGCCGCCCGTGGTTGGGATTATGTAGCCAGCGGACAGCTAGACACAGCTACCCACCGCTTTAATTTATCGTGGCTGCTTAACGACCGGAATTCCGATGCATTTTGGGGACTGGGGGTGGTCTGTTATCAGAAAAACCAACTACCGATGGCCATCCGAATGCTGAAAAAAGGTTTGGCAGTGGCCGATAGCAATGTTGTGTTGATGACTGATCTGGCAACAGTAGAGATTAAGCAATATCAGGAAAAGCAAGCTACGGATATATTGACCGAAGCGGAAGGGCACCTACAGCAGGCAGTATCGATCAGTCCGAACGCCCCGGCGTATCAGAAACTCTCTGTTATTTCCTACTTAAAAGCCGATTATACGCAAGCCTGGAGTTATTTTCATCAAGCCCGTAACCTGGACTTGTCTGTATTGGACCTCGTTTACCTGAACGAGTTGTTAGCCAAGAATCCTGACCCCACAGGCGTGTTTAAATGAGGCTTTTCCAGAAATAAATAACGGTTAATTCTCGGCTTCCTCTTCCTGAATAACTTTCTCTTTTGCTCGTTCATAGGTCAATTTACCCTTTTCATCCCATTCACTAATGGTATAAGGCTCAAAGGCCGTATCCCATTGATTGCTGGCACATTGCGTAAGCTTTCGGCGCATTCGCCGACCGTTGGGGTTTACAGGGTAATACTCCGTCCAGCGGCCAATTTTCACGCCATTATCGTATTTTCCTTCTTCGGCCAGCAACCCACTTTCGTAAAAAGCCATGTACGGGCCTTTTATCTTGCCGTACTCCACCGGAATAATCTCTTTGATTTTATGATGCGTTGAATCATAGAATACCAGCTTCGACTCCGCAGGAACGCCCCGATGCCAGCGAATTTTATCTACGAGCATAAACTTGCTGTCATATTTCTCCCAGCGTCCATCTCTCATGCCGGCATAATAATAGCCTTCTTCGACCAAGTCGCCGTTCTGATAGCGTTTATAAGGGCCTTGCAATAACAATCCCGTTCCCTCATCACGCACAATCGAGTTTGTTACACGGGCCGATTTCGGATAATAGCGATAAATATCCCGAATATAGGATAGTGGTTTTTCGGCATCATTGTCGCGCAAAACGTAAAATTCCTCTACAATAGTCCGGTCGCCACTGCCGAATTTAGTATAAGCTTTAACCATAGACAAGCCTTCATATTCTGTTTTCGACAGTTTATGTTTGCTTTTCCGATCGGCCTTTAATTTTTTCAATTGTTTCACTTTCAACCCCAAATCAGGCATAATGCCGGCCAGATAAGCATCTTTCTGCTCTTTCAGCGACGACATGGTTGGTAACCCAAGCGTTGTGAGCGAAGAGGGCACAGAGGAGAAGCCCGACAATGGCGATGCGGGTGCTCCCGACGGAGCCAAGACTGGCTTTGAGGCAGTTGTGAGCGAAGACGGAGCCGATTGGGTCGTCTGTGCCTGTACAGTTACCCCAATAAGGCCGATAACGAATAAGAGTAAAATCCTTTGTTTCAAGTTAGAAGCAAACATGGCATAGACAAACGATTGGTGCCCAAAGTTTGTTAGTTTTGCAACGTTATATAAAGCCTTATTATTTTATCCACTCACCCGTCTACCTCCTGACGGTTAGGTTTATACTCAATTCTCGTGGAAAAACAAGCTCGCATTTATGTTGCCGGACACCGGGGTATGGTTGGTTCGGCTCTTGTTCGTAAACTTCAAGCCGAAGGTTTCGCCAACATTATCACCCGCACTTCGTCGCAAATGGACCTTCGTAATCAGGCTGCTGTGGCAGATTTTTTCCAGCAGGAACATCCCGACTATGTATTTCTGGCCGCAGCCAAAGTAGGTGGTATTATGGCTAACAACACCTATCGTGCCGAATTTTTATATGACAACCTCATGATTGAGGCAAATATTATCCATAGTGCCTATCAGACAGCCGTAACAAAGTTATTGTTTCTGGGATCGTCATGCATCTACCCGAAACTAGCTCCGCAACCGCTCAAAGAGGAGTATTTATTGAGCGGCTATCTTGAAGAAACAAACGAGCCCTATGCTATTGCTAAAATTACGGGCATAAAACTCTGCGAAGCTTATCGGACTCAGTATGGCTGTAACTTTATTTCGGCCATGCCAACGAACTTATACGGGCCTAATGATAATTATGACCTGCAAGGGTCGCACGTACTGCCCGCGCTGATTCG
>JANXVQ010000698.1 GCA_025351545.1 Spirosoma sp. | reverse complement strand
CTCAGTCAAACAATAACCAGGCTCCTCCAGGCTAACTCCAGCGCGGATAAACGTACTGCACTGGTCGGTGATTTATCGAAAATAACGTCTGGCTTATTGGCAGTAAAAGCGTAAAAGAGTACATTCAACAACTCGATGAATCAACCCCATCTTCTGTGCAACCCGCCAGTCCTCAGTCCTTTTCGCAACACGTCAGAAATTATACAATCGCGTTCTACCAGACGCAGCGAAACGCCTTTGTCGTTATCATCACCCTGCTTATTTCGCTCTATATCCTGACCGTTCCCGACCAGGCGGCCGACATGATCAACGCCGTAATTGACGATGGCGTTTTCCATAGTCTATTTCAATACATCCTCCTAAGTACGTTCCTCTGGAGTTGGATTGTCTACGGCAGTACACGCATGATTTTACACATCTCGCCGGTTGGGCTTCGAATCAATAAAGAATGCGACCAATTACTTCGATGGCTACCCAAACTCGGCGGTATTATTCCGGCCTTGATTCTAGCCTATGCATTCTGGAAACCTGATCGCTGGCAACCGTATCTGCTGCTCCTCGAAAGTGGGCTGATGTTTGTTCAGTTTAGACTGGCCGAAAAATTTATACCCGTTTTTGCCTTGCCCATACACTGGCGATTTTCGGACCGCTACACCAATTTAACCCAGGAAGTTCGGGGTCTGTGGCGCCACCCGCTCGGGCGGCTGGTTATCGGAGCAGGCGTACTATTGACTTTTTTCTGGCTTGTCCTGTTCAGTCTGCCAGTCGAATGGGAAATTGCCCGCCGATTTCGTCCTACAGCCATTATCATTTTCGGCATCACAATGTACACCTTCTGGGGAAGTCTGGTGGTTTATTTCAATGACTACCGCTATCGCCCGCTCGTGTTACTTGCGCTGGTCTACCTGGTTATCATCAGCGCCTTCAATGATAATACACATGTTCGGCAAGCTATGGGCAAAACGGTTCCATTAATTTCAGAACGCCCGACCGTCGAAGCGCATTTTGCCCAATGGGTAGCCGCGCGACGGCAGGAAGAAGGCGATACCATTCCTCTGGTACTGGTTGCGGCTGAGGGCGGGGGCATTCGGGCGTTGAACTGGACGGCCGAAACACTCATCCGGCTCGACTCCATCATTCCAGGCTTTAGCCGCCATGTGTATGCGCTCAGTGGCGTATCGGGCGGGGGCGTCGGAACGGTTTTCTATACGGCCTTTCTGCGAGATGTAGCCGAAATAAACCGCAATAGCCGGTTCGAGCAGTTCAGGAAAGTGATCCGGGATGATTATTTGTCGGCGGTGTCATCGGCGTTGCTTTTTCCGGAATCCATTCAGCGGCTTATTCCCGTTCCGTTCCCTGCTCTCGAACGGGCCAAATGGCTCGAAGATTCCTGGTCTGACTCCTACCGCAACAACCTCGGTTTACCTACCCTCGACTCGTCGCTGACGCAATTATACCAGACGCCAAACGGCTATAATTACAACCTGCCGTCTTTATTACTGAACGGCACATTAGCAGAGTCGGGCCAGAAAATAATTACATCAAATCTAAAACTTGATCCGCATTACTTTAAAAATGTCGTTTCAACACTGGACGTGGTTGGAACCGATGTGCCGTTAAAGACGGCTGCGTCGTTGTGCAGTCGTTTTCCGGTGGTTACGAACGGTGGCTTAATTCAACGGGATACGCTTTTGAGCAATGGCCATAAACAGCATTATGGCGGGCATGTAGTCGATGGTGGTTATTTTGACAATTCGGGTGTTGAAACCTGTATTCAACTGTTAAACAACCTTGTCCCCTCAATCCGTCGCCTGGACACAGCCGAACGAGTCACCATAATTCCGTATATTCTGTTCATCCAGAACAGCAATACAATTGGCAGTCTACCGCGCAAGCGTTCCATATTGCAGGAAATTCAGGTTCCGCTGCTGGCTTTTTTCAACGCCTGGGACAACGGTTCCACTACGCGCGATAACATGTTCAACTCGTTTATGGACCGTTTTACCAACCCTAAAACCAACTATCTAACACTGCGACTCGCTTATAACGAGAAATACCCGCTGGGCTGGTTCATGTCCGACAGTGTTGCCCGAAACATAAGCCAGCAGGCAAAAGACTCAATCAGCCTGAAAAATAAGGAGTTAGTCCGATTGAAAAGTGCTTTCAGGCAAATGAAAGTAAAGCGCGTAGTGAACTAATAAAGCTATTTATTAGGTACCACAAATCCCAAATAGTTTCAATGAACTAGAATCATACCTAAACCATATTGATCATAAAAATCAGTGTTCTATTGTACTTTAGCCCCTGAACAAACTTCTATTTCTGGCATGAACCTTCACATAAACGGCCGCATCTGGCTCGAAACAGCCTCTATCGACGGCAATGAACGGTTTATGGGTATCGGCCGGCTGGAGTTGCTTAGCCACATTCAACGCACAGGCTCCATCAATAAGGCAGCCAAGGCCATGAACATGTCATATAAACGCGCCTGGGAAATAGTCCATTCGATGAACACCCAAGCCGATTCTCCTTTGGTAATAACTCAAACCGGGGGCGAAAAAGGAGGTGGCACAAGTATAACCAACGAAGGCGAAAAATACCTTACTTACTACCGCGCGCTACAGGAGCGATTTCAGCATTTTCTGGCCAATGAATTAGAAAACATGCCCCGTTAGTTTGTATTTGTATTGAGCCAGGCGCTGGTGGATTTTACTATGTGACGGTATTGTAATAAACAGCAAACAATCAGGTCCTGATTCACCTAAAGTTAGGCAAATCAGGACCTGATTGTTTTAACCGGAAAACTATTTCTTCGCCATGTACATTACCCGCCAAACCTTCCCTTTCACAGAGTCGGAGATGTATAGCGACCCGTCGGGACCTTGCGCCAGACCCACCGGACGGGCTTTTGCATCGCCGGGGCTGGCCAGGTCAAGTTTGCCCGCATTAACATCAGTACCGGGTTTGCCAAGCTCAGCTACACCGGCGAAATTTTCGGCGAATACCTCATATTTGCCCGATGGCCGACCATCTTTTGCAAACGGAATAAAAGCCACAAAGTAGCCGCCCTGTTTCATTGGAGCGCGGTTCCAAGAGCCGTGAAAGCAAACAAAAGCGCCATTTTTATATCGGGATGGAAATTGAGTTCCAGTGTAAAATAATAAGTCGTTGGGTGCCCAGTGAGCCGGAAACGCCATAATTGGTTTCTCCATACCGGCACAACGATCCACTTTCGTACCATCGCCACCATATTCAGGAGCAAGCATTTTTTTGCCCTGGTTCTGATCGTTGTAACAATAGGGCCAACCAAAATTCGCACCTTCTTTCACCATCAAAAACTCCTCATTAGGTAGTTCGGCACTGACTTCATCTGTAAATACACCACCCCAGTTATTCAGGTTGTCACGCCCATGCTGAAGAGCATAGAGGCTATTCGTAGCCGTGTTCCAGTCAAGAGCAACGGCATTGCGGATACCGGTAGCATACCGTTTACCGTCGGCTTTGTGCTGGTTTAGTTTGTTGGCGTCGAACTGCCAGATGCCGCCATATTCTTCCAGAATTGGGCAAGGGTCCATTCCTTTCGACCCTTTTTGGCGGTCTTTTTCCTGACAGGCATTCGATGGTGCGCCAAAGTTGACGAACAATTTACCATCCGGCGAAATGGCAAACGACTTACTGGCGTGCTGACGCTG
>JANXVQ010000674.1 GCA_025351545.1 Spirosoma sp. | reverse complement strand
ATTCGTAATGGTATGTTGTTCCTGACGCAATCAAATGAACAGGAAGTGGCTCGATTAAAAGGAAATTCCCAGTTCATTATCAAGGTGCAAATGGGTGTGCATCTGTACGTACTTTCGGCCGAAAATTCGCAGCCCGATATTGCTATCACCAGTATGGACGTTGCTAAATCCGGAGAACAATATCAGATTAAGGTTCAAGTACATAATCAGGGCAGCACGTTGCTGGAGAGTCGGTTACGTCTGGAATATCTGAACCTGGAAACAATGGAAGAGATGAAGCCCGAAGCCGTTCCGGTTAATACACTGCCCGCCGATATGTTTAAGGTTACAGCCAATGTTCCACCGAAATTATCTCCCGGGAAATACCTTATTGTCGCTATCCTGGATAGTGGACCCGGTCAGGCATTAAAAGTAGCTGAACTGGAGGCTGTTCTAAAATGAGGCTTTTTTATAAAATTATACTCTCTATAAGCTTATTGTTATGCAGATCGGTATTAATGGCACAACCTGCCATGCCCGATGAAAACTACAATTTCTATACGGCTCCAACATCTATCGGTGTAACTCTTTTAGGTAATCCTGCTCTTACGTTTGTAACTATAAATGACTACACAAACGGGGTGCAGGTCAACCATAGTACCCTGCAATTAAATGTTTCTCTTGGCCTGAGCTGGTCCCTGCAAATTCATGCCACCGATGATTTGCGCTACAACACCTATTCAATACCTGTTTCGTCTATTGGGGTCCAATCGGTGAGTTTGGGTAGCCGACCGGAAATTTTCCTTTCAACTACCAATCAGACACTGGCATCCGGTTTGGCTACATCGCTTCTGAATGCAGTCATGGTAATTCGCTACCGGGCCATTGGCGGCAGCAATTTTCTGAAACCGGCCGGGCTTTACACGACAACCATAGTCTTTACTTATACGGCACTTTAATGGTATTAATAGCCCATGTAACCTTAACTTACTTGCCGTTAAATTTTAATTTTCTGACTTACCAGATCAAGCCACAATTTTCTGCCTTCACACGTCCAGTGGGTATCACTTTTTAAATAAGGTGAAAAAGGACTGCTTTTATAGGCTTCATACGTGTTGATGGTTGGCACCCGCAACGTTGGATTCGCCTGAATCCGTTCTATCAAATGATTATAGATACCCCGATTCGGTTCCAGAATACTGGCTTTGTTGGGAATAAGAGAAAGATACACAGTATCGAAACCAAGTTTATTGTAACGTTCGGCTACGGCGTTGATGCTGTCTATCAATACGGTAACCTCACTATCGGTCAGTCTGGCAAACGACGAATTCAGGGTTTTGGTCGTATCTGTATCGCTGCGAAGAAAAAGGTTTTTATGGTCTTTCGATAGGCTAACGCCTGCACTTTCCCGGTTGAACCAGTTGAGTGTCAGGCTGGCTTTGGCTTCCTTAAACCAAAAAGCCCAATCGCGACTGAAGAGAGCCGATTCGAGCCGTTCTTCTGTATCGTTCCGGTGAAATTCGTTGCTGATTCGCTGGCGTAATGGTTGTGGTACAATAGGCGTTCGACTGGTGTCGGTCTCAACAACAAACTCATGTATAGCACGGGCAAAGTGATCGCGAACGTGACGCTCTACCGATTCGATTAACAACACGTTTCGCTTTGTCGGGTCAAGTTGCGCCCGTTGCTGATAGTCCCAGGCAACGCGCTGGAAGTGGCTCACTCGAAAGTCATTTTCAGTGAGACGCTCTGGTTCCGAAAAACTATCGCCAATTATATAAAGGTGCGTCGAAGCCGTATCGCTTGATAGGTTCGATGGTGAGCAAACGGGCTTATCCTCCTTAAACTGAGGCAACGCCGAGAGCCGGTATAAGTCGCCAAACCGGTAGTCGTCTACAAGTACCCCAGCTTCATAGAGCCAATGCAACAGAGAACCTGACAGACCACCGCCCCATAAAATGAGGGTAACAATTAAAACTATATAGCGTACTACGCGCATGAGTGTGTAGATATAGGGCATAGAATTGAGACATAAATTTCTCCGTCCCAGATTATTTACCTTAATCGAATACTGAACAATTGCACAGCCTGTTGGGCGCCACTGAGTATATACAACTCATTTGTACGCTCATCAAACTGCAGGGCCACCGGGAAATCACTCGGGATAGGCCGGTCGTTTACAATGCGACCGTTTAGATCGTAAAGCATCGTGAACCCCCCCGATTTAATACTAATCAACTCAATACCTGCGCCAAGCCGATGGTAGCGAACACTGTTGCCTCCTGACTGTAAGGCTCGTACATCAAACTGACGTCGCCCCTGCTGATCCAGCACAGATATTTCCGTATCTGTAGTACGCAACAACAACCAATTCGTTTGATCCTCGTCGGGAAATAGCCGGAATGAACCGTTCCGGACGGGCCGGTACAACTGCGTTCGTTTGGCAACCAGTCCATTTGCCGTTAAGGCAAGCAGTTGTCCTTCATCGGTAATGGCTCGAATTTGTGTTTGACCGGGCGGTAGGAGAGCCGGGCCAACAAAACGAATTTCGGGTTCTTCTTCGTTGGTTCGTTCAACTCTGGAAGGGAAATGAGGATACTGGCTACCATTTTCGCGCCAGTGGTTTAACGTTCCATCTGATTGTATCGCCAACACGTCCATACCTGTTGGCGTCACGATGACCTGAAATGGTAATTGTAACGCGCCCTTGTGGGGAGCCGTCATCAGCCGGACAAACGTTCGTCGTTGACGGTCAAGGGCATAAATATGACCATCCTGATGGGCAACTAACGCCACCATATTGCGCTGTTGGCTTCCACGGGGCCGAGCCAGAAAAGATACGACTATTCCTTTCGGTAAGGGAATGGCCTGGAGAGCCACTTTTTTGAATGTACGAACTGGATCGGCTATATACAAGGTTCGGTCGGTCATGAATAAGTATTGCAGCCGTCCATTGTTCAGAAAATCTACGCCTAATGCGTTACTGCGAATGGGACCATCGGTATTGTTTTGTACCAGTTTGTCACCTTCGGGAGTTACCAGCACAAATTGCCCGGCATTGTTTTGGGCGTAAAACTGAGCCGAACTGTCGCTTAGGGTGCCTGTTACAATGGGTGCCGAAATGAGTGGTGCATTGAATTCTGTTTTCTTCTGTAACAATACCTTATTGAGTACGGCACTACTCGCCCGGCGGGTGGTGCGGCCCAGCACGACAGTCGATTGGATATTTTCGTTACCATAACTGGCCTGGTAGGCCATGTTTTCCAAGTTCGCCAAGGCAGGACTACCCGTAGCCGGGTCAGGCTGATCGAGCAGATTCTGCCAGGCAAGAGGCCAATTTATAAGTACGTTTGTTTGACCCCGATTCAACCGGGTAAAAGCGGTAAAATTGGCGGGTCGGAGTGTGGTATTCAGCAACTCGGCCTGGCGTTCATCGGCTGTCCAGACGGCTCCGCGTTGTAGCTGTTGCAGATAATCCTGCATAGCATCTTCGCTGTTGGCGACAATGAACGAGGAGCCATGCTGCGTTATCCAGCTTTGCGAAAAGCCTGAGAATAGGCTACTAAAAAGCGATGCAGGCAACTCGGGTACGTTGAGCAACAGCACTTTGTGCCCCAGATAACTTTTTGGCGAATCGGGCGTTTTGGCTCCCAGTCGGTACGCTACCTGCTGATAAGCGTTGGCGAGCTGCTTGCCATTTTGGGCTGTCAGAATCAAAATCTGCTGTAGGGAGCCTGTCGGTGACTCCAGCCGACACAAGAGAATATCACTGCCCAGAGCGCTATATAACGCTTTGGTTTCGGGCGCTATCTGCTTAAAACGTTCGCGAAGAAAACCGCTGGATGCCGATCCTAATAGTTTGCTGAGCGACTGGCCAAAACGTGGCGCGTCGCTGATGCCGATGTGGTAAAGTGAGGCCGTAGTTTGCGGGATCAGATTTGCATGTTGAATACGCTGGGGAGTCTGGTTAGCAAACAAAGCCGCTACATCCCGCCGACCGCCAATCTGGTCAACTGCGTAACCAATTAAATGAGAGCGAGACGCCGACTGACGAAATTGAAGATTTAATTCTTCGGGCAAAAATAGTCGGACCAGTGATCCAACATTGCCAAACAACGATTGAAGTACTTCGGGCCGTACTGACAACCCGGCTAAGTGGTCGCCATCTACCCGAAAATCAGGCTCAGCCGATGTTAATTTCAGCGACTGATGCATCCGTTTGGCAACATTCTCAATCAGAATGCCTGACACGCTACCCACCAGAAAGTCGTCTGTCAGGATAAATGAGCCAACTGGCTCATTTCCTCTGGCTACCAGGTCAAGAATTTTTTCGCCTGCAAACGTATGATTAAGTACTCGGTACTGACGCGGATCGGGATTTGTTAATCGGCTCAGAAAAGCTTTGTCGCTAGCGTTAATTGGAATGTAAAATATAAAATCAAGCGTTGTTTTAGAGATGGAGTGGAGCGAGTACCGGATGTTTCGACCCGAAACGAACTTTAATACGGTAGCGGAATCGGCCGTTGAGTAGAGAAATCGATCGAGTTTCTGGCGCGCTTCGTCGAATACAGGCAGTTGCCGGAGCGATATCTGGGTACGCAATACCCGTGCTGAAACCGTGTCCTGCAATCGGTCACTGGCTAGCACAAGCAAAGCACCCGGTGGCACCAATGAGCCAACGATGCGGCTTGCCGGAAATAACTGCCGATACCCAAACCAGCCAATTGCCAACAAAACCACAGCACCGATACCAATCCAGAGACGTTTGTTCATAAATAATTTATGAGTAGCAAGTTAAGTGGCTGACGAGGAGATAATTATCCCGCGTCAGCCACTTAACTTGCTACTTAACCACTTAGAAGCTTCAATTTATTTTCCCCACATCGCGTTGGCGGTGTCGGGGAAAGGCATTGTTAATTCAGGAACATTAGCTGCTACCCGGTTTGCCCATTCCACTCCCTGCATCAGCGAGTGATCCTGGTTACTAACTTCGTATTTCCAGGCACCAAACCGGCCCCTTGAATAAATGCCAAACGGCTCCAGTTTAGGTAAAACTGCTTTCAGGATAGCATCCCGCTCAACCGATGGTGTTGGATAGCCATAGTCGAATGCCATATGAAAGGTCGAAATTACATCATCGGCTGATTCAATGAGTTGATCTTCAATTAAAGCACGAATCGTGTCGTCAATGAGCGTTTCACGGTTGACCGGCTTGGCTGATGATTCGCTTGTTTCAGTCATCAACGACCAGTTTTGCGTTATGTCAGGTACGTTGTTAGGACTATAATTCGAGAACACCGTCACCCGATAGTATGGGCTATTATATTCCGGAAAATACATCCAGCACATGGTTTCCAGACTTGGTTTAGGCTTGCCTCTCAAACCAATACCAACCACATTGGTTGAGGAATGTTTCAGTCCCTGCGCCATCTGCACCGTTTCTGAATCCAGCCCTTCCACCTTTTGCGTGAACAGGTCGAGCGGTACAGTACTCATCAGATACTCATACTGAATTTCCTCACCATCGGCCAGAATGATTTTTTTTTCCGGCCCGATTACCTTCTCAACCGTAGCGTTCAATTTTACATAGTCACGGCCGACCAGGTCACCAACGGCTTCCCAGATACCACCCGTGCCACCTTGTTTCGGAAATTTAAATGTACTGTTTGGACCCCAGGAGAAATCATCCTGATTGAAAATGATATTCTTTGTAACCCGTTGTAAATCAGTGACCGCCACACGTTCGCCAACCCAAACCGCGTTCATATCTTCTGGCGGGAAGGCCCACACTTTGAAGTTGTACGGAAACATGAACGTTTCTGCCAGTCCTTGCCCGAAGGTTCCCAAAATCCATTCACGGAAATTGGCCGGTTTCTGATTAGTTGGGAATTTATAGTTTTGGATAATGCCTTCCAGACATTTCCACATCGTTTCGGGTGTCAGGTATTTAATGTTATTCTGAAATGGATACGGCACAAAGCGGTTCTCAATCCAGACCCACGACTCCCGTTGGTGACTAAGCCAGCCATCTTCACCTAATGCTTTCAGCATCAGGTCGTCGAAGTACTTATAGTGTGAAAACTGAACGTGACCGCCTACATCCCAGGTGAACCCTTTTTCGTCCACAAAGCTCTTGGACAGTCCCCCGATTCGATTCTCTTTTTCTAAAATGATGAAGTCGGTAATCCCTAATTCTTTCAGGCGGTAAGCGGCTCCCAAGCCTGTAGGACCGGAGCCAATAATTACATATTTGTACTTCATGAGTTGAGTTTATTGATGTACAGATAAGGGTTCCGTTCGTGCAATAACCCCAGCCCCAACGTATAACGGAATTATATGCACAGTTGTAAATGGTAATCTGTAAAATTAGTTTACACAGTTACCGGTTCTGGTTTTTTTAAGGCTTTTACCTTGCTGCTTAATTCAAAGCGAAACTGAGCCAGTTCTTTAAAACTTTGAATGCACACTTTGAGTAGTTTCCACTTCAAAATAGAAACAGTACCCGTTAAGCGTTCCTTATGTGTAATAGGAATATCGAAAGTGTTGAAGCCTGCTTTCTTCGCCATAACGGCCAGGAAAATATTAGGAGCAAACGGCGTTGGATCAGGTAATTGTCTCAATAATTCACGAAGGAAGGTGCCCCGAATCAGCCGGAATGGAATATTACTGTCCATTATGTACGTTCCGTAAATGAAGGCTATGCTTAAACGAAGAATACGCGTAATAATGAGCCGGGCTGGTGCGTCGTAGCGTTCTTCACGATACCCAAGAATAAAAGGTGAATCATTCCGTTTAGCCCATAATTTTGCAAAATCGTCGGCAATAAACTGGTCGTCGCTATCAGTCTGGAAAACGTATTCTGAATCCAGTGCAACGGCTTGTCGGTAGCCATTTGCTACAGCATTACCGTGCCCGCCGTTAGGCTGATGCACTACCATAAGCTTTGGGTAGCGGTCCTTTATCTGGTCTAAAATGGCACCTGTTTTATCACGTGAACCGTCATTAACGACAATCAGACGGGTATTTTCGGCAGGAAATTGGCGGGTCAACAAATCAGTCCACTGCTTAACAACAGTTTCGATAACTTCTTCTTCGTTGTAAGCCGGCATTACAATTGACAGCAGGAGACTCATACTTGGCTGAATAATGAATACTGAATAATGTACAATAATTACGGGTGTAAGTAAAAGTAATCTCCCCTCTGGTTTACAGTCGGGGCGTCCCGCGTAGTTCATTATACATCTACTAAGGACCTGCAAATATAGGAAATTGTTAGTGGGTAAATGCCCATACCAGACAGGACCTAGTGAGTGGTAAAACTGAAAATGGCTTGTTGGCGGAGGTAGAACTAACTTTTTGTCAATATGAAAATCGATCTTTTAGATTATTAATCGGTTTTTCAATTAAAAACCAGGAAAGCGTTGCCAGTGCTATAGTCAACGCCAGATAAAAAGAAAACTGGAAGAAATAAGAACTGTTCAGAAATGGCATTAATTCAGTAAGTCGATCCCAGGCGCGTACGGTGAAATGCGTTGGCTTCGTATGAAAAACGTTGAAAACAAAGTTATGAAACAGGTATAGACCATAGCTAATGCGGCCCATATATTGACTGACAGGGTTTTCGAGTACCCACTTCAGAGGTCCTTTAAACCCAATAACAGCCCGGCCAATCAGGAAAAAACCAAATAATGATGCGGCAAATCGCTCCCATACATCGGCCATAACGTTGTGATAGCCAACTGTTGACGTTTGAGCGATCCAGTTAGTCAACGTGACAATAGCAATAAATCCTAATAGGCTGATAATTAGCCAAGTAGAGGATTGGAATAGGCGGGTAAACCATTCGCGCCGATAAAGCCAGCTATAGGCCATGAGCATTCCTAACCCAAACGAATCCAGGCAGGTAGGCATTGACACATACCCGATGAACCACGGTATATGTTTCCGAAAAAAGAAATATCGTAAGCAAACGCTTCCTATAATCATTAAGACCGCTGTTAGTGGTATCCATCGGCGAGGTACAAAAAACAGCAGCAATGGGAAAATTAAATAAACCTGCTCCTCAACCGCTAGTGACCAGAGATGGTCTACGGTGCCCATCCAGCTAAGATGGCGGGCCATATATATATTGGTAGCATAGAGGGCCAGCCAGCCGATAGTTCGGCGAACGGGCGGCTCGTTAATCAGATAAAGAATGAAGAGCGTTAGGTAGTAAATCGGGAAAATACGCAAGGTTCGACGTATGTAAAACGTTTTGAGGTATTTTCCCAAGCCACCGTTTGGCAGATTAACTAGTTTGTCTTTGCTTGATAACAGAATTCGGGTGATAAGGAAACCGCTTAAGACAAAGAAAATAGTGACACCCAGCGCTCCCAAGGCCAATCCGTCAGCACGCCCAACCATCCAGTGATCGAATAAGACCATTCCAACTGCAATGAACCGGATACCATCCAACTGCAGAAGGTGGTTCAGCGCTGGGCGGGCGGAAGCAGGCGTTGA
>JANXVQ010000659.1 GCA_025351545.1 Spirosoma sp. | reverse complement strand
GCTTGGTGAGTTGACAGTATATGACCGAACCCCAGCCGATAAAGTGCTGGAGCGGGCACAGGGCGCCGAGATTATTTTTACCAACAAAACGCCGTTAGGCGAAGATATCCTGAGTCAGTTACCCAACTTGACATTCATTGGTGTGCTGGCTACCGGTTACAACATTATCAACACCGACATAGCGAAAAAGAACGGGGTTATTGTTAGTAATGTACCGGGTTACGGCACACCCTCCGTGGTTCAGTTAACGTTTGCGTTGCTCCTCGAACTGACCCAACACGTGCAGCGCCACAGCGATTCGGTTCGGGAAGGCAAATGGTCGCACTCTGCCGATTTTTGCTTCTGGGATTATCCACTCGTAGAACTGTCGGGCAAAACAATGGGTATTATTGGCTTTGGCAGTATTGGCGAAGAGGTCGCCGACGTAGCGACGGCTTTCGGGATGACGATTATCGGCTCAAAACGGCACCATACCAACCAGTCGCACCGCAAAAACTTCCGGTGGGCCGAACTCCCCGAACTGCTGAAAGAATCGGATGTTGTGAGCATTCACACGCCGTTGTCGCCCGAGACGCAGGGCCTGATTAACAAAGACAATTTAGCGTTGATGAAATCCTCGGCATTCCTGCTGAATACGTCGAGAGGACCACTTATTGTCGATCAGGATCTGGCTGATGCCCTGAACAATGGCGTTATTGCCGGAGCGGGTATTGACGTATTATCGAAGGAACCACCGGCTCACGACAACCCGTTATTCACTGCGAAAAACTGTCTGATTACGCCACATATCGCCTGGGCAACTATAGAAGCCCGCACCCGACTAATGGCCATTACGGTTAATAATCTGGCTGCTTTCATGGATCAAAATCCAGTCAACGTAGTCAATAAGTAAGCAAGTTGATTTATGGGTGGTGTCGGGCCGGGTGGCCGACGGCTGCGATGCCATCTGAAATCCGATACCACGATCAGCGCTATGAAAGCCAGCGTCTACCCGGCCCAGTCAATTCTTTACGGGTATACAGCGATTTTATGACCAATAGCAAGGGTTTTCACTGGCTCAAGCCTTTCGCTACGTCAACAAAAGCTGGACCAACTGACTCTTTATCGGCGAAGTGACACGCTTTGCAACCACTTTTTCCATAAGCACTTGGCCGGTATTCTATGTTTTGAAAACCTTAGATTGGTTGGATGGTTAACTAGTGGCGCACTGATAATTGAGCGCTCAAATTTATTGATAACTTAATTAACCCATTTTCTGTCAGTCAATTAAATTTCTCTCATGGCTGATGAAATTGCCGTTTTAAATTTTTGATCTGGCCCATGAAGAAGCCGTAATACTATTGTACAGTATGAACACCCGCATTCGTTTAGCTCTCGACCGGACACCAAACACCAATCATACAGGATTCTATGTCGCTCTCGCGAAAGGAGCCTATGAGAAGGTTGGTCTCGACGTAGAATTTATATCTCCCGATCAGGATAACTACCAGATTCCCCCCGCCCGACGTATTGTGCAGGGAGCTGCTGAGTTAGCCATTACGCCTTCTGAAAGCGTTATTAGTTACCAAACTAACGGTGTTCCGTTGATCGCGGTAGCTACCGTTTTGGCCCGGGATATCAGTGCCATCGTTACGCTGAAAGAAAGTGGGATCAACAGGCCGAGCGAGCTGGATGGAAAGGTATATGCCTCCTACGGCGCTCGGTATGAAGATGATATTATTCGGCAACTGATTCAGAACGACGATGGACGCGGGCAGTATATATCTCATAAAATAGGCTGGCCCGGTATTTGGCGTGCGCTGCTGACCCGCGAAGTCGATGCGGCTTGGTGCTGGACAACCTGGGAAGGCGTTCAGGCAGATATTGAAGGCATAGACCTGAACCAGTTTTTGTTCGATGAGTACGAAATTCCGTACGGCTATAATCCCGTGCTTACTGCCAACACTGGTTGGAGTGATCAAAATGGTGACGCTTTACGACGGTTTCTGGAGGAGACAGCGGCCGGCTATCGGTTTGCGGTGAAAAATCCTGACGAAGCGGCCCGGCTATTAATCAAAACGGCTAATCACCCAACATTGACCAAGCGAAACTTTGTGGAGCAGAGCCAGCAGATGGTATCAGGATATTATCTGGATGGCGAGGGACATTGGGGATTTATGCACCGAAATGTTTGGGTCTCGTTTGTTAACTGGATGATTCGCAATCACTTACTCACCGACCCCACCGGCGAATTGATTCAGCGGATGGATGTTGACACGCTCTTTACAAACAAGTATCTGGAAGGTGTTCCGGCCATGATGCGCTGACGAAGTCACACATTAATGCAAATGCCTGTTAATGAATTAACTATCCGCCAATCGTAGCCATTGATTCGGTCACGGTATCGCGTTGCTGTTCGGCCTCGAATCCGTTAGCTACGCGCTGGGAAAAGGCTTGCAGAAAAGCCGCTGTCAACTCTTCATCCGACGCGCCGGAGCGTAGTAAAGCCCTGACATCAAGAACGCCATTATCATACAGACAGGTTTTGAGTGTCCCCTGGGCTGTCAGACGAATACGGTTGCAGGTGCCACAGAATGTACGGCTAAAAGCCGCAATGACGCCAATTGTTCCCTTGTGGCCCGGAACCTGATAGGCAGCTGACGTAGAAAACGGCGAATCAGGTAACTTTTGTAAATCGGGGAAGTGCGCCCGAATTTCGTCAATAATACGTTTGTGCGTCCAGTGTAAGATGGGATAGTGGCTTCCTTCGCCATTGAAGGGCATTTCTTCAATAAACCGCACGTCGACAGGTAAGGTACGGGCCATGTCGACCAACGGAATCAAATCCTGGGTGTTCTGCCCATCCATTACTACCGCATTGATTTTGGTCTGAATCCCAACCGACAGCAGTGCGTCCAGGGTTTTCAGAACGGCGGGCAATTCATCGCGCCGGGTAATTTTTCGGAAGCGTTCCCGGTCAAGCGTGTCTAAACTTAAATTCACCGATTTGACGCCAAGTGCAGCCAACGCGTCAACGTGCGGGGCCGTTAAAACGCCATTCGTTGTCAGCGAGATATCGTTAAGGCCGTTGATCTCGGCCAGCCGATGGAGAAAATCCATTAAACCTGCCCGTACAAACGGCTCTCCCCCTGTAACACGCACTTTCTGGACACCTAATTGAGCCAATACGCGCACCAGCCGCTCCATTTCCTCATAGGTCAGGACCTGATGTTTGGGCAGGTACTTTATACCTTCTTCGGGCATGCAGTAAAAGCACCGTAGATTACAACGATCTGTTACTGCCAGTCGAAGGTAGGTGATGGGACGGTTGTGATTATCGTAAATCATGGAATATTAAATTAACATAAAAATACGGCTTTTCATTGCATGTATGGTTTTGTAGACAAGATTAACGTTTAGAGAAATAAACTGATCGCTGATGCCATAGATGACTAAAAATAAATACCTATCAGGAATTGGCACATAATTTGGTAAACTATATGGAACTGTGGTTTGCCTGTTAATAAACTAATGAGAATTGCTTTATTGCTGTACTTTTTATTGAATGGGTTTTCCTGTTTCGCCCAGGACTGGACATTTTACGGGCTTTTTCCGGCTATCTCGCAATCGGGCAACATCACTAAAAAACTCCAGTATAACCTGTATTTTTCGTCGACAATTGATGCCTTTCGGCAAACCGTCGAAACGAAGGAATACCCCGCTACGGCGCTTCAATATTATATTCAGCCAAGTTTAACATATAAAGTTTTGCCCAATATTCAGGTGGGGTTGGGCTATGCCTATGTGAAGCATAACCTGTTTGGTCTGCACGTTAACGAAAATCGACTTTGGGCACAGGTCGTTGCCACCCATGATGTGCCTATGTTGGGCCAAACTAAATTATCGCATCGGTTGCGATATGAAGAACGATATCCGCTTAATATGCAAACCAGCCAATGGTCATACGCTACGTTACTGCGCTATCAAGTGGGTTTTACACTGCCATTATATGATCCCGGGCTTAAGACAAAAGGATTTTATGCATCAGCTTCCAACGAAATCTTCTTGTGTCTGACGGGGGCTAAAAATAGCCCTATCAGCTCAAAGAATGCCTTTTATGGTGAAAATTGGCTCTATGGCGGGGCTGGTTATAACACAGGTAAATTTGGTAAGATTGAGTTGGGTTACATGTACCAAAATCTGATACGAAATTCAAAGCAGGATCACCGTTATCTGCACCTGTTGCAGATTAGCTGGGTGGGCAGCTTCGATTTATCGGATATAGGTGTATGGTTATACACGCCCTGACAAATGAGAAAAAAAGAACCACTAATAAGATTGGGATAAGTTTTGTTAAAAATTAGTATTATTTTTGGGAAAAATATCATCGGCTATAGTCGTGAAGAAGGTAGTTTCCATCGTTCTCTTTAGTTTGTTCCTGTACCATACATTGGCTTATCTGCTGGTGTTTGTTGGTATGTGGTGGCAGGCAGAGCACGACTTGTCGGAACGGCTTCTGGTATACCGGTCGGTGGATAGTATCGTTGAGTTTCAAATTCCCCTGAAAGACAAACCCGATGCCAGCGCTATTACCCGGACAACTTCAGACGGATTTAGCTACCGGGGTCAATATTACAGTGTTATCAGTCTGGAAGTTCAGGGTGACACACTGCATATCGCTGGCTTGCAATCGGAGAATCGCTCCTTCTTGCAGAGTGACCTGCTATCGTTTCTAAACGATCACATTACCAGTGCGACAGATTCGCATCAAAAGGCTAATCAATTGCTGAAATTCCTGTTAAAGGAATACTCGCCTAATCCACGAGCTATTTTTGACTTTCTCCTTCCCAACTGGCGCGAAGCCATCCGCATCCCCGATGTTCTGTTTGTGGTTGCCGCCCGCGCTCTGCCCGTTCATTCACCCCCTCCCGAAATCTGAGGGCCGCTATCCGTCGTTATACGATGCGTTTTGGCGATTTATTTCATTCATGCTTTCCTGATTGACCATAACGGACGCTTTTATCGGTCTCGGTTAATGGATTAATTTGGACTACCGTATTCCATTGTATTTCATGTTTTTATAGAACAGGGCAGCTTATCTACCACTCTGGAAAACACGGGCTATACAATTAGACGGTTTCTACTACTTGCATAGGTTGTATTTATACAGGCGAGGGTAAGTGAGTGGAGCATCAGACATGAACTTTCGTCGCTATGTCGCTGTGCGATAGGTAGCTATAGACTGTGCCCTACAGTCTACATTCAACAAAAATATTTCTGGCTAACGCATGGGTAACCTGTTCGGATACAGGTTCAGGCCATGTTCTATTCAGCCTGCTGGCTCATTACTACTATTTAGTTTCACCACTATTTTTATGAAAGCAATTTTTACTATTGTTCTGGCTTTTGCCTATACGCTACTTTCTCATGCACCCGTGTCGGCGCAGGGTTGCGTGGCTGTTCGGCATATGAGTTCTGCTGTTCCGGCGGGTTCCGCCGATTATTTCAAACAACGTACCGGTCATTGGCAAGTGTCGGCGGGTTATCGCTTCTTTCGGTCTTACAAGCACTTCGTGGGTTCTGATGAGCAGAAACAGCGCGTTGAACAGGGAACGTAGGTTATCAACGTGTCGCATGCTATTGATTTGGGTATTACTTACCTGGTAAATCAGCGTCTTTCATTCTCGGTAAATCTGCCGATTCAGAATAACGACCGTTCGTCGCTCTACGAACACTATGGCAATGCCGTGGCGCAGAATCCTGAACAAAAACGGTTTCATACCGGCTCAATGGGCATCGGCGATCTGCGTATTTCGGGTAACTATTGGCTCGTTAACCCCGTCAAACTTCCCAAAGCGAATCTGGCGGTGGGGCTGGGTGTGAAATTGCCAACCGGCAACTACGGCGTAACCGACGACTTCCATAAGCTAACGAAAGAGGGTACAGATTATACGATCAATCAACCCGTTGATCAGTCAATTCAGCTTGGCGACGGTGGTGTGGGCGTAAGCGTTGAACTTCAGGGTTATGTTCAACTGACGAAAGGGCTGACAGCCTATGCGAACGGCTTTTATCTGTTCAATCCGCGCGAAACGAATACTACCGTCCGTAATCCATCAGCCACGACTATTGATCTGGTAACGGGTAAATTCTCCGTAGCCGATCAGTTTGCGGCTCGTATTGGCCTGAGCCAGTCGATCAAGGCTGTTCCGGGTTTGGCCGTTATGCTGGGTGGCCGGGTCGAAGGCGTTCCCGCCATTGATGCCTTCGGGGGCAGCAGCGGATTTCGTCGTCCGGGTTATATCGTGTCGGTAGAGCCGGGCCTATCGTATATGCGTCATAAAACGGCCATAGCGGTTACGGTGCCAATGGCTGTTTATCGCAATCGGATTACGAGTTACGCCGATCGGCTTGACCCGCTGGGGCTGAAACATGGTGATGCGGCTTTTGCCGACTATCTGGTTTCGATCAACGTATCTCGCTGGTTTTAATCTGTCTTACCGCAACGAAGGGGACTGCCTTCGTTGCAATTTTTGCTACAGCCTCTTTAATAGGAAATATGAAAATAATGGAAAATATGAAAGCAGCGATTTGGGCTATTGGTCTCTGGATATTATCCGGGAGCTTATATGCCCAATCGACTGGTTCTGAACTTTCTAAACAAAAGCAGGTAACTGATTCAATACGCACTCGAACCCTAAGTCCCGTTACCGTTAAAGGAGCCCGCTCGACCATCGTCGAATCACTGCCCAACCTCCACGGCACTTACCTGATGGGCGGCAAACGCAGCGAAGTCATCCGACTCGCCGACATCGACGCCAACGTGGCCGAGAAAAACCCCCGACAGGTATTTGCCCGCATTCCCGGCGTATTTGTCTATGATATGGATGGCACGGGCAACCAGATCAACATCGCCACCCGAGGCCTGGACCCCCACCGATCCTGGGAAAATAACATCCGGCAGAACGGCATCATCACCAATTCCGATATGTATGGTTACCCCGCCAGCCACTATTCGCCCCCCATGGAAAGTATGGAACGCGTTGAGTTTGTGCGCGGCACGGCCTCCCTTCAGTACGGAGCCCAATTCGGGGGCATGCTGAATTACGTTACCAAACGGGCTGACAGCACGCGTAAGTTTGGTTTCGAAACTATCAACTCGGTGGGTTCGTATGGATTGGTGAGCTCCTATAATGCCATTGGTGGTCGGGTGGGCAAATGGACCTACTATGCCTACTATCACCGGCGCCATTCGGACGGGTATCGAAAAAATAGTGTCTCCAATACCGAAGCTCAATTTGGAACACTGCATTATCAGGCTACGAAGCGACTGGGGCTAACGGCTGAACTGGGACGCTCGACATACACCTACCAGATTCCGGGTCCCCTGACCGATGCCCTGTTTGCTCAGGACTCCCGCCAGTCGACGCGCAGCCGCAATTACTTCAACCCTGATATTTACATTCCCTCGCTAAAACTGGAGTGGCAACTCGCCGACCGGACCCGGCTGTTATGGACCACCTCGGCTGTGCTGGGGGAGCGCAACAGTGTTCAGTTGGACGCCCTGGCCACCGTGCCCGACACCATCAGTCGGGTAACGGCCCAATACCGGGCCCGGCAGGTCGATGTGGATAACTTCCATAGTTACACCACCGAGTTGCGGTTGCTGCACCACTACCGGTTAGGCAAGGTTGAGTCCACGCTGGCGGGTGGTATCCAGTTGATGAGTACCGATTTGCACCGTCGGCAACTGGGGGTGGGCACCACGGCCAGCGATTTCGACCTATCCTTAACCAGTCCCTTTAAACGGGATCTGCATTTTCGGACCAACAATGTGGCTGTCTTTGCGGAAAACCAATTTCGGCTGGGTCAGCGCCTGACGATTTCACCGGGCATCCGGATTGAAAACGGCAAGACCGAGATGCGGGGCACGATTACCTATTACGATCCGCTTAATCTGCCCACCGACATCAGCCATCATTTTGCCTTGCTGGGCATAAACGGCCAGTACAAGCTGAACGATGCGGTGAAGGTGTACGGGGGTTGGTCGCAGGCATACCGGCCAGTTGTCTTCAAAGATATTATCCCAACATCGGTCTACGAACGCATCGACAAGAATCTGCAGGATGCCTACGGCTACAATGCCGAGATTGGGGTGGATGCTCACTGGCAGGGTCTGCACCTGAATATCACGGTGTTTGATCTGCTCTATCGCAACCGGTTAGGGACGCTTTTGCTGGCCAACGCTGACGGTAGCAATTACATCTTGCGGACCAGTATTGGCGATAGCCGCAGTACGGGGGTGGAAGCGCTGATTGAAGGCCAACTGCTGCGCACCGAAAAGGTGTTGTTCAGTGGGTTTACCTCAACGGCTTTCAACAACGCCCGCTATATCAACGGTCGGGTATCGGCGGGGACCGATAACCGGACGGTAACGGGCAATCAGGTGGAGTCGGCCCCGCGCTGGACGAGTCGCAATGGGCTGACGGCCCGCTATGGCACGGCGAGTGTGACCCTGCAATACAGTTATGTGGCCCAAACCTTTTCGGATGTGCTGAACACGGCGGTGGCTTCGGCCAACGGGGCGGTGGGCCCTGTGCCAGCCTATAGTTTATGGGATGTCAACGGGACATGGCGGATGGGTCGTCAGTTGACGGTTCGGGGCAGTGTCAACAACCTGCTGAACACGCAGTACTTCACCAAACGACCAACGTTTTATCCGGGTCCGGGAGTGTGGTCGTCCGATGGGCGCAGTGCGGTATTGACCGTCGGAGTAACTATTTAAAAATCTATCGTATATACAATAGTAACTAACCAACCAATGAAGATAAGTTTAAAATGCCTGACTATCGCATCGCTTCTGATACCATTTGCGGCTCAGGCTCAGATGCCGCACGATGCAATTTATATGAGCAAAAATCAGGTCTGTGTTGCCGGTATATACGGGTATAGTTCCTGGAATCAATATTGGGAGAATACGCTCAAACGCGAAAATTTTAACATCGGTACACAAACGACTCAAAGTGTCACGCTCATGCCTGCCATCGGTATCAGCAAACGGGTCAATGTCATTTTGAGCTTGCCTTATGTCTGGACCAGTAACAGCGCGGGCAATCTGATGGGCCAGCACGGCATACAGGATTTATCTGTCTGGCTGAAAGTGAAAGCCGTGAAGGTTGGAGGGTTCTCGCTCAATGCTATTGTGGGCGGGTCGATTCCGTTGGGGAATTATGTGCCGAATTTTATGCCGATGTCTATCGGTTTGCAGTGTCGCACATTTACAGGGCGGTTGCTGGCCAACTATAGAGAACCTAAAACGGGCATTTATCTGACGGCTCACGGTAGCTATGGCTGGCGGGGAAATAGTAAAATTGACCAGGACGCTTATCAGGCTAATGACAGGGTATATAACACCAATCAGGTGCAGGTACCCAATACGTATGATGCTGCTCTTCGATTGGGCGTGTTGCGTAAGGGCTGGCAAACCGAAGTCTGGGCCGAACGCGTAGCCTGTTTGAACGGCGACAATATCCGCCGGAACGATATGCCCTATCCCACCAACAACATGCAGGCTACGTCGGTGGGTTGGTACGGTAAAGTGCAGCCCCATACTATTGGTCTTAATGCCAGAGTGGGCTATGTTGTTGATGGACTGAACGTTAGCCAGAACACTAGTTATACGGTGGGTGTGTTGTACCAAATCAAATTTAAGAAATAATCAACCGGCATGGTTAGATCACCGCTGTGGTCACTCCGCGCCGAAGCCGCTGTAATCTCATGAAAAAGTATAGTCAATTAGTGATAATCAGTTGTGTAATGGTCGGTTTGTCAGCCGCTATTATTTCCTGCGACAAAAGCATTACAGAACCCCAGCGCGTGGGCTATACACCCGCCAGCGTCGATGAAAAAGCAGGAACCTGGAAAACATACATACTAACCGCGCCCACCGATGTAACCGTGGCTATGCCAACGGCTGTAACGTCTGCCGATTATCTGGCTGAAATGGCTGATCTCAAGTCTAAATCGGCTAGCCTGACGCAGGAGCAGCAGGATGCCATTGTGTACTGGGGCACCGGGCCTGTGTATCGCTGGAACGAAATTGCGCGCGAATTAGCGGCTCGTTATAATACCCCGCCAGCCTCCAACGCCGACGGTAAATATCCCTTGCCCGATGCTGCCAACCCATTGGCCGATCCGAAATTTCCGTTTGCCAACCCACCTTATGCGGCTCGCGCTTTTGCTTACTTAAGTGTGGCTCAGTACGATGCGTTGGTGGCCGCCTGGAATTATAAATACCAGTTTAAGCGGTCGGCTCCATCGAAAGTTGATGCAACGATACGGGTAGCGTTGCCAACATCGACTTTGCCGTCGTACCCCTCAGAAGATGCTGTCGTAGCGGCTGCATCCTACACCGTACTAAAAGCGATGTTTCCCGGTGAAGTGCCTTTTCTGGACGAAAAACTGGCCGAACACAAAAACAGTCGTTTATGGGCGGGCATGAACGTAGCCAGTGATTTAACGGCCGGAACCGATCTGGGCAATCAGGTGGCGGCTAAAGTGATGGCCCGATCTAAGACTGACGGTATGAGTGCTGCCAATAACCAGACATTGACGGCGGGTATGATTGAAGCCGCCAAAGGCCGGGGGCTTAGTGAAGCCTGGGTTAGTCAGGAAACGCCTATCCGTCCGCCGATGCTGCCCAATTA
>JANXVQ010000654.1 GCA_025351545.1 Spirosoma sp. | reverse complement strand
CTTCGTACATCAGGTTGTTTACAAATTTGGTTACTAAGACCTCTTTATACTTAGGGTCAGGTAATACGTAACGCTTGGGTGGCTTCGCCTTTCTCATGTTTGCTTCAGATTTTTGATCTTACTCTGAACGCAGTCCGCTCTGGATGAGCAGTCTAACGTCCAGTCTTGATTTAATAAATAATGTAAAATGAGCAATGAATACTGGTTGACATAACTGTCATTGTCCACTATACATCAATCATTTTTCATTTACTTTTTCTTTTTCGCTGGAGGTGCGCCTTTGCCACCTTTCACTGGAGCCTGACCTGGTTTTGGCCGTTTGGCACCATATTTAGAACGGCTTTGTAGACGGCCGCTTACGCCGGCTGTATCCAAAGCGCCCCGAACGATGTGATAACGAACACCCGGAAGATCTTTTACCCGGCCACCGCGAATCAGCACAATTGAGTGCTCCTGCAAGTTGTGACCTTCGCCTGGAATATAGGCGTTTACTTCTTTTTGGTTCGTTAAGCGAACCCGGGCAACTTTCCGAAGAGCCGAGTTAGGCTTCTTCGGCGTCGTTGTGTACACACGCGTACACACGCCCCGACGTTGTGGGCAAGAGTCCAAAGCTGGCGACTTCGACTTGTCGATCAGCTTTTCGCGGCCCTTGCGCACTAGTTGTTGTATAGTAGGCATTCTAAGATTAGTTTACGAAAAAACAGTCTTCCCGAATTTTGAGGTGCAAAGATACGGAAAACTGTTTGAAAGGCAAAGTAGAAGATTTTAGATATACTAGAAAAGGCGCAAAAGAATTAGCGAATTAAGCTAATTCTTTTGCGCCTTTTCTATTTCTTCTTACGCTACGCTTGCCCGGCGGGTCCGCCAAAGCCGCCCGCGGTTGGAAATCGGAACTCATTTGGCTCGTTGATCCCCCCGTAAGCTTCTTCGAAACGGCTAATATTTTCTCGCAGAGCTTCCAGTAATCGCTTGGCGTGTTCGGGTGTCAGAATAATACGGGCTTTCACTTTAGCTTTAGGAACGCCCGGCATCAAACGAATAAAATCCAGAATGAACTCACTATTTGAGTGAGCAATCATGGCCAGATTGGCGTAAACACCCTCGGCAATATCTTCGCTTAATTCGACGTCAATGGCCCCTTCAGGGTTTGGTTGTTGAGGATTCATTCTAAAAAGTAGTTATCAATCGCCGATTAATATCAAAACGACAATGGCTCATTTAATAAATCGGACCGTTAACGGGTAGCGATAATACTCCCCATTATTGGCTTTTATGGCGGCAATAATAGTGAAAACAAGCCAGACTATACCGACCACAAAGAGCAGAAATATGCCAATGACAAGAATCATCAGTAGGAACGATAATGCGAAAGCAATCGCTATTGTAATTTGAAAATTAACCGCTTCTTTACCATGATAATCGACAAACGCTGATTTTTCTTTTTGAATCTGCCAGATAGCCAGCGGAGCTACAACACTACCAATCAGTACAAATGACCCCGGTATCGCACTCAAATGAGCAAGCATAGCCCACATGCGCGCATCCGATTCAGTAAGTGGTATGGGAGCAGGTGATAAAGGCAGAATAGGTGGTTGATTTTCCATGATATAAGGGAGCTCTTTTTGACACAGGTAAGTTGGCGTAAATTTTTGACAGACACAACGTTACGGCTGTAAATCATCGAAATGGATACCTGCCGTTTGCCAATTACTCAAACTTTCCAGCAGTTGCTCGATGAATGATCAGTAGATACAAAAAAGTCAAAGACACCAGGTTAAATAGTGGCTATGGCTTTTTTTTGTGAAAAGAAATTGATCTACTCATTCGTTGGCTTCTGGCAGTACGGTGTTGTACACATCGACGGGTAGAAAAATTGAGTTGCCACGCTGCGTAATATTGGTTAATTCAAACCGTTCAGACCCGTTAATCAAGTAAGCCGTCTTTCCTGCCAGCTCGAAATTAAACGGAGCCATATGTCCGACGGCCAGCGTAAATACATCTCGCCCTATACCATCCGGGGGTTTTATCTGTGCTTGTGCAACAAACCCCATAAGCAGTAAACCACTAATTCTCAGAAGTCCTTTGTACGTTACCCTGGTTTATGCTTATGGGGTTATGCCTGCTATTCATTCCGGAAAATTTGCAAACAGCTTTTAAGCCAATTCGACAACGCAATCTTCCTGCTCTACTATTGTACCTTCTTTCAACACAACTTTAGTAACCTTACCTTCTTTTGTGGCGGCTACAATACTCTCCATCTTCATGGCTTCGATGACGAACAACGGCTGATTTTTCTTGACAGCATCGCCTTCTTTCACCATAATTCGCGTTAATCGCCCCTGCAAAGGAGAACCCACGTCGCCCGCTTTGGTCGCTTTGGCATTCATCTGCTTCTCAACCTTCGAGGCCCGGTCGCGAACCTGAACCTGCCGACTTTGGCCGTTGAGTTCAAACGTAATTGTCCGCATACCAAACTCATTCGCTTCTGACTTGAACAGCAACCGAACAAGGATATTTTTACCCTCTTCTATGTTGATTAAAATCTCTTCGTTTTCTTTCAAGCCATAGAAAAACGCGGGCGTTGGAATGATACTGACGTTGCCATACTGCTCATTCGCTTTGTAATATTCATCGTACACTTTCGGGTACATCTGGTACGACAAATAATCAACGAAGCCATCACTAAGCGGATATTTCTCCTGAAAGACTTTAAAATCAGCATCGAAGTCGATTGGTTTCAAGTGCTCATTCGGGCGGCCTGTAATCGGCTTTTCACCTTTGAGAACAACCCGCTGAATATCTTCCGGGAAACCACCAACCGGTTGACCCAGAATACCTTTCATCAGATCTTTTACCGATTCTGGAAATGACAGTGACTCGCCCCGTGTCAGCACATCTGTAGCCGTGAGGTTATTGGCGGTCATGAAAATAGCCATGTCGCCAACAACTTTCGACGAAGGTGTCACTTTCACGATGTCGCCAAATAGCTGGTTAGCCACCGAGTAATTCTTTTTCAGCGTCTCAAACTTGTCGCCCAGACCGGTGGCAATGGCCTGCGGTTTCAGGTTGGAATACTGGCCGCCCGGAATCTCGTTTTCATATACCTCGGCACTGCCCGCCTTCATACCCGACTCAAATGGGTAGTAATATTCCCGAACATCTTCCCAATAGTTAGAGTAGGCATTCAGCGACGGCAGGTTCATTTCACATTCGCGCTCGTGTCCCTGCATCATAGCAACGACAGAGTTGAAATTTGGCTGTGACGTCAGGCCCGACAAAGCCCCAAGCGCACAATCCACAATATCAACACCTGCATCTATCGCTTTCAGGTACGTAGCAGCCTGAATACCAGCCGTGTCATGCGTATGCAGGTGAATTGGGATACTCACGGCTTTCTTCAACTCGCGTACCAATACTTCGGCAGACAGTGGTTTCAGCAAGCCGGCCATATCTTTAATGGCCAGAAAATGAGCACCTTCGTCTTCCAGTTGACGCGCCATATCCAGATAATACTGGAGCGTGTATTTTTTTTGACTTGGCGATAAAATATCACCCGTGTAGCAAATAGACGCTTCGCAGAGGGCATCTGTCCGTTCGCGCACAGCCCGGATGCTTACTTTCATCGCTTCGACCCAGTTGAGCGAATCGAAAATACGGAAGACATCAATGCCGGTTTCCCAGGATTTTTCGACGAATTTCTCGATCAAATTATCGGGATAAGCCGAATAGCCAACCGCATTGGACCCACGAAACAGCATTTGTAGAAGCATGTTTGGCATCGCTTCGCGTAGTGCCGCCAAACGTTTCCAGGGACTTTCGTAGAGGAAGCGCATGGCGACATCGAAGGTTGCGCCACCCCAAACTTCCATCGAAAACAGCTCCGGGTGATTTTTGGCAAACCCTTCGGCTACTTTCTGTAGATCCTGCGTTCGAACACGCGTTGCCAGCAATGACTGATGACCATCGCGGAACGTCGTATCGGTATAAAGTATACTTTTCTGGTCGAGTACCCACTGCGCGAATTTCTCACGACCAAGCTCTTTCAGTCGGTCGCGATTACCCGCCGGATAGTCGCTGTACGTATCGAATGAGGGTACGATGGGCGTGCGAAATATCTTGCTATCGTCTTTCTTTTTGACTTCCGGATTGCCATTCACAATTACCTCGGCGAGATAATTGAGTACCCGCGTCGAGCGGTCCTGAGGCTTGCGGAAGTTAAATAGTTCGGGATGTGTTTCAATGAACGATACCCGTGCTTCGCCCCGTTGGAAAACCGGGTGACTTATTACGTTCAGCAGGAAGCCGATGTTGGTTTTAACGCCCCGAATACGGAACTCCAACAGCGCCCGTGTCAGGCGTTGGGTGGCCCCTTTCAACGTTCGTCCCCGCGCCGAGACCTTCACGATCATTGAGTCGAAGTAGGGCGAGATTTTCATGCCCGCGTAACTGCTGCCCTCATCGAGCCGGATACCAAACCCAGCCGCATTGCGGTAAGCGGTAATGGTGCCAAAGTCGGGCTTGAAGCCATTAGCGGGGTCTTCGGTAGTTATGCGGCACTGGATGGCGTAGCCGTTGAGGGGAACGTCGTCCTGATGGTTTATATAAATACCATTGTCGGACAGTTGGTAGCCCATCGCAATTAGAATCTGCGTTCTAACGATGTCAATACCGGTTATTTCCTCCGTAATTGTGTGCTCAACCTGAATCCGGGGATTGACCTCAATGAAGAAAATATCTTCATTTTGATCGACCAGAAATTCGACGGTTCCGGCGTTGGAATAGTTTACCGCCCGGCCCAATTGAAGGGCATACGCGTAGAGTTTATCTTTGGTATCTTGTCGTAATCCAAACGACGGCGCCACTTCAACGACCTTCTGAAACCGCCGTTGTACCGAGCAATCGCGTTCATATAAGTGAACGATATTGCCATGCTGATCACCAAGCAACTGAACCTCAATATGCTTGGGATTTTCTATGAATTTTTCCAGAAAAATCGTGTCGTCGCCAAAGGCATTACGAGCCTCGTTCTTGGCTTCAGCAAACGCCTTTTCAAATTCTTCGGCCTTCCGCACCACACGCATGCCACGCCCGCCACCACCAGCAGCAGCTTTCACCATAATCGGAAAACCAATCCGCTCGGCTTCAGTCAGGGCAAATTCGGGGGTCATGTTTTCTTCCCTCGAATCTGGAATAAGCGGTACACCCGCTTTATTCGCGAGGTTTTTGGCTCGCACCTTATCACCCAGCGCATCCATTGCTTCCGGCGACGGACCAACGAAAATAATATTTTCGTCACGGCACCGACGGGCCAGTTTTACATTCTCCGACAGAAAACCATAGCCGGGGTGAATGGCGTCGATCTTATGACGTTTGGCCAGGAGAATAATGCCTTCGACGTCCAGGTACGGTTTTAACGCATCCTCATCCCGACCAATCTGGTAGGCTTCATCAGCCTTGTAGCGGTGAAGTGAATAGCGATCTTCATAGGTGTAAACGGCAACGGTGGTGATGCCTAACTCGGTAGCAGCCCGCATGATACGGATGGCAATTTCGCCCCGGTTGGCGACAAGCAAACGATTAATAGGTCGGATGTACTCTTTCATGATTTTCAACAAAAGCAGCTTCAGGCTATAAGATTGCCAAATAACATAGCAAGATTGTTGAAAATTTTGAAATAACCGCCCTTCGCCGTATAATCATTGGAAAAAACAGATTTTTCAGGGAATACTACAGAAATCTCTAGGCGGGATGACTTTAGAGCGTTTTCACAACCGAACAGCCATCCAGATAGTCGATTACATCAAATCAAAAAAACGGAAAATCGTCCTGCTTCTCAATCCGATATGTTTTTAGCCAGTACTTTAGCTGGCTCATATCGGCAAGCACTTTCACGTCGGACTTCAGTTGTTTTACGTCTCGTTTTAGTTGGGCAATGTCGCTGTTCAGAGTGAATTCCAGAGCAATACGGGAACTTACCGCAAAGGCGGGCCTGCCCATCATAGCGGCCAGTTCATTTTGCAGGGTAAAAAATTCGTCGTCCAATTCCTGCGCCTGTTGTTTCAGAATCTTGTTGTAGTATTTGAGTTGGTCTTCGGCAAGGGTTTCCAGATGGGCCCGGTCGATGCGCTCAAATTCGAGTTGCAACTGAAATAACGCGAGTAGATCGCTCTTTTCGTAGGCGGCCGTTACGCGGTGCATGATCTCGGTCTTTCGCAGTTTTTCGGCCTCGTCGGGTTCACGGTCGGGGTGAAACGCTTTCACCAGATCCATGTATAATGTTCGGACTGCTTTTGTAGTATTCCGCTCTTCGGCTTGTTTTTTAGCTTCGCGTTCCTGCTGTTTGGCCGATTTAGGTTTGTTGGCACGTTGCTGCTGCCGCTGGGCTTCGGCGGCTTCCTGACGAGCCATTTGCTCCTGCATGTAAGCAGTCATTTTCTGCGGGTCACTAACATCGGCATCTTCATCGAACTGGATACCGAACATAGAACTCATCATCTCCTTCATGAGGTCTGCCGTTTGCTCATCGGCCGCATTGTTGGCTTTGTCAAACCCAGTCGTATCGTGTTTGTCGTAGATGGGTTTGAGACTGTCGATCCCATGTTCTGAAATCAGATCGAAGGCTATGTTCCGAATCAAATCGACAAGTTTTTTCTTTTCCGTTTTAGTATAGTCGCTGCTCTCGTAGGCGCGGTCGAAAAGGCGCACCAGATCGGCCCGAAACTGGCTGTACTGCTCAACCAAAGGTCGGTAATCGGTTTGAACCCGTTGCTGAATGTGCTGGGCCGCTTCACGCAATTCGTGAAGCTCTACGCTCAGTTTTTCAATTTTATTAGTCAGTCGGTTAAATTCTTTCTGCGATTTAGAAAGAACTGCTTTGTCTTTATCAGTGCCAATTCTGACAATATGATGCTGATTCTGTTGAGGCATATGTGCTTGATTACGTCAATGAACAAAGATACTACCGAAGCCACCAATAGTTGAAAATTTGGGTAGCAATAGACAAACGGCGTACTTAGCATTTTGCTTCGTGGTTACCCATAAAATGATTGCAAACTTAATACGCCGGATCAGTGGTCTGGACTCCCATCACCGGTTACTTATCGGTCTGGTTGTGGCGATGACTGCTTATTTCGTTGTACCAGCAAGTGCCAGCTTATCAGCCCATTTCGCTATCGTTTGGGTATCATTTGCAATCACAATACTGTCCCTGATGTGGCTGACCATTGTGATTGTTCACCCCCGCGATCTGCCGAAATTTTCGCGGATTCAGGATTCGAGCCGAACGCTGATTCTGGTATTTGTGGTCGTAGCGGCTGTAGTCAGTTTGTTTGCGGTGATTGATCTGGTGAATGATAAGTCCCAAAAGCAATATGTTGGTCTGGCTATCGGGGCTATTGCCAGCTCCTGGATTTTGGTTCATACAATTTTTACACTCCGGTATGCTCACCTGTATTACGGCAATGATATCAAGCAGAAAAAGCCGCCCGGCGGATTGGATTTTCCGCACGAACCCGAGCCCGATTATCTGGATTTTGCTTATTTCTCGTTCGTTGTTGGCATGACCAGCCAAGTTTCCGATGTGGCTGTTGGATCGAAAGCTATGCGCCGAACAGCTCTGGCACATGGCGTATTATCGTTTGGATTCAATGCTATTATCATTGCCCTAACCGTTGGCGGTCTGGCGTAGGGCTTAGCCGGAACGCCGTTCGCCAGACCGGATTTGTTTTTTCGTTTGTTCCTGGGATTGTTCTTTTTCGTAAGTGTCGCGCTGTAATTTGTCGGAAAGCAGATTGCGGTATAAACCGTTCAATACGTAGATGTCGTCAACCTCGTCGATTAACCGGTGGAGGTGTTCGCGAACTTGGGTAATATTCATTCAGTCGTACCGCCGAAACGGTTTTCTTGTTGAGTTAGTAAAGCTATTTGACTAACAAATTTCCGGGCTTTTCTGCTCAATGAAAAAAGAAATATCCCAGCGCTATGCCGGCAATGACACCCATTAAATCGGCAAACAGCCCAAACGGAATGGCGTACCGTGAGTTACGAATTCCCACCGAACCAAAGTATAAGGCCACAATATAAAACGTGGTGTCGGCTGCGCCCTGAAACATGCAGGCCAAACGCCCTACAAACGAATCAGGACCGAACTGTTTCATGGCGTCGATCATTAGCGCCCGCGAGCCCGAACCGCTCAGTGGCCGCATCAGCGCTACCGGCAACGCGTCGGTAAATTCGGTGTTCAGGCCCGTTAGACTAAACATATATTTGAACCCGTCAATCATGTAATCCATAGCGCCCGAATTGCGGAACGCGCTGATGGCCACCAACATACCGACCAGATAAGGAATAATGCGGACAGAGGTTTCAAACCCGCCTTTTGCGCCTTCAATGAACGCGTCGAAAATGTCTACTTTTTTGCGCATGGCTCCCAGCAAAAACGACACGACGATCAGCATCAGAATGAGATTGCCCGTCACTTTTGAGATTACCTCAATTTCTTCTTTTGTCTTGGTAGACAGGAACCATAATATCAGGGCAATGATACCCGTAACGCCACCCAGCCAGCCCAATACGGTACTGTTTATCAAGTTGATACGCTGTTTTATGGCGACGGCAATCATACTCACAACCGTGGCGACGTAGGTTGCAATCAGGCACGGAATGAAAATATCCGATGGGTCTTTAGCGCCCAAAATTGCCCGTTGTGCCATAACACTCAGCGGAATAATTGTTAGACCCGACGTGTGCAGAACCAGAAACATAATCTGGGCGTTGGAGGCCGTTTCTTTCGTCGGATTTAGCTCCTGCAAACTCGCCATCGCCTTCAGGCCAAACGGTGTGGCAGCGTTATCTAACCCCAACATATTGGCCGAAAAATTCATAATCATCTGGCCATTGGCCGGGTGATCTTTTGGCACTTCAGGAAACAGTTTATGAAAAAACGGGCTGATAATGCGGGCCAGAAAATTAATGGCCCCGGCTTTTTCGCCGATGTTAAGCAATCCCAAAAAAAACGTCATTACGCCCGCCAGCGGTAAGGCAATGTCCATGACGGCTACTTTCGATGAATCGAATAATCCTTCAACAATGATCTTGAAGATTTCGGTGTCGCCCAGAAAAATCAGTTTAACCAGGGCAACCAGAAAGGCAACAATGAAGAAAGCAACCCAGATGTAGTTTAATGCCATTTTTTGGAGATTGGTAGCCGTAATAAGTGGCTAGTTGGTAGTTTCGCCCTCAATATTCATCATTTGGCCATCAATAAGCAAAATATCATGCGCGTCTTCGTCCTTCTGTTATTCGCTCTTTCACCATTTAGCGGCCCGATTTCCCGCTCCTTTGCCCAGCCTAAAGTTGAGCAGGCCATGCTAAAACAAGGACTTGTAGATGTGCAGAAAGTTGATCCCACGATTCTTGTTGATCTCAAATATTCAACTACTGACAATTTCGTTGGTAAAGACGTGTATGGCGACCTCACGCGGGCTTATATGCAACCGATGGCCGCCGAAAAACTCGCAAGGGCCAGTAAATACCTGCAAGCTCATCACCCCAATCTTCGACTGCTGGTGTATGATGCCGCCCGCCCCCGCTCGGCCCAGTGGAATCTCTGGAATGCGCTGCCCGATTTACCCGAAAACGAACGCCAGAAATACGTAGCTGACCCACGAAAAGGGTCTATCCACAACTACGGCTGTGCCGTCGATTTAACCGTTGCCACAAAAGATGCAGCCCCATTGAACATGGGAACCAAATATGATTTCTTCGGTGAACTGGCGTATCCGTCACGGGAAGATAAATTACTTAAATCGGGTAAGCTCACGCAACAGCAAATAGATAATCGCCAGATTCTGCGCACCGCCATGCGTCAGGCCGGTTTCAGTTCCATCGAGTTTGAGTGGTGGCATTTCAACGCACTATCACGGGAGAAAGCAAAAATGGCTTTTCGAGTTGTGGATTAATATACGTGCAGGCTTTTCGCAAAAGCCCTGCACGTGTAATGACGCAGAATTAGAATAGATCTTAACCACAGAAGTACACGAAGATTTAAACGACTCAAAATAAGCACTTTAAGTCCGAACAGGCGGCTTGGTCTCTGTTCTCAGTGCCTCTGTGGTTAATAATTTCTACCTGATTAATTAGGAAGAAAATCCACTTCTCAGTGCAACCATCTGTTAACTTTATAACGGTATGAAAAAGACATATTGGCTCAAAATACCAGATTATCAATCAGTCTAACCTTGCCTAAATGAGCCGCTAAACAAATGGCTGTTTGCCCCGGAGCCAGCACTTCATTGGCTAGTTGGAGTGTATCGGCATTAACAACATCGACATACTCTAGCCGAAAGTTAGAGTTACCGGCAAAAAATCCAGTTACAGCCGCTTTAGCTTGCGTAGTACTGTGTCCTTCAGTTATCAACTCATGGGCCAGCGTCAGGGCCTTAAACAGCGCTACAGCCTGATCCCGCTCGGCAAGAGTCAGGTTCCGGTTACGCGACGACATGGCCAGGCCATCAACTTCCCGCACGGTTGGGCAGCGGATCAATTCGACGGGAAAACTCAGGTCGCGGATGAGTCGCCGAATTACCGCTACCTGCTGTAAGTCTTTTTGGCCAAAGTACGCCCGGTTGGCTTGCACGATGTTAAATAGTTTGGCGACTACGATGCCAACGCCATTGAAATGGCCCGGTCGAAAAGCACCTTCCAGTATGGTTTCTAACTCGCCGAAATTCAATCGCAGCGTGGGCGGTTCGAGGTACATTTCCGAAACTGAAGGCGCAAAAACCACATCGCAACCGGCCGCTTCGAGTTTCTGGCAATCATCTTCGAGCGTCCGTGGATACCGGGCCAGATCGTCAGTATTATTGAACTGGGCCGGGTTAAC
>JANXVQ010000651.1 GCA_025351545.1 Spirosoma sp. | reverse complement strand
GTCGATGAGCACCTGCGGCCCGTCAATCGACTGACGGTTCGTATTGCAGACACGATGGATGCCGAAACAACACGTGGCAAACAGGAGTCGCACGTTTATAAACGAGGTGGCATTTGGTATCAGACCTACACGGGTGCTGTACGCTCGGTATGGCTTGAAACGGTTGAGCGGAACCGATTAAGGTCGCGGGTTGGCGTGGCCAGCACCATTGAGGATTACCTGATGCGGTTTACGCTGACAACTCGCATTCATGATCCCGGCAACTACGTTTTGAGAATTCAGGTGTTTGAACGAAAAGCGCCCGAATCGGCGCCACCACTAGCCACGTCTGATTTTTCGTTGCGTTTGGCCGCCGGGCAGAAACAACAGCGAGTAACGCTTGAAGTACCGGGTGCGCAGCTTTGGTCGCCCGAAACGCCGGTTCGGTATCGGCTTGTGGCTCAGCTTATTGATGCCGAAGGCCGTGTGGCCCAGATCGAAACGCAGTTTGGACTGCGTAAGGTTGAAGCGCGTGGGCGGTATGTTTACCTCAACAACAAGCCTATTTATCTCGACGGTATTTTGTATCAGCCCGGAACGGCTACCTACGAGGAAATGGAGCGGCATATGCGGTCAATGAAAGAGCTGGGGTGCAATTTAGTGCGCGTTCATATTGCTGGTATTGACCCTCGTATTTATAACCTGGCCGACAAGTTAGGGTTATTGCTCTGGGTCGAAGTGCCTAGCCCGCATAGCTCAACGGCCCGGAGCCGCCATAACCACCAGGCCGAACTGCTACGAATGCTGGCGCTGATTGGCACACATCCATCGGTCATAATCTGGAGTCTTTATAATGAAGACTGGGGCGCTCAGGACATCGCCACAAATCCTGACACGCGTGAGTACATTATGAATACGTACCATTTTATGCAACTGGCCTACCCGCAGTTTCTGGTTGTGGATAACGATGGCTGGCAGCATGTTTCGTATGAGGGCCGGTTAAAGTCCGACCTGCTAACCGCCCATTTATACACGCCTGACCTGGCACACTGGCAATCGCTCCTCGATCGACTGGTTGCCGGTGATCTGGAAACTGTGGCTGCGTTTCCACTAGTAGTTGGTGATCCGTTTTTTTACCGGCGGCAGGTTCCGTTAATTGTCAGTGAGTGGGGCGGATTTGGCTTTGCCAACTATGGTGGTCCGCAGGGGTCTGAAGATCGGGCCGAACGCATTCACCTGTTTAAGGAGGAAATGCGGAAACGATCTATTGCGGGTGACGTTTATACGCAGGCGACAAATATTGAAGATGAGCGCAACGGCCTGATTGATCCGCAAACCGGTGCGTTAACGGTGCCTGCCGGTCTGCTGGCATCGGGTGGCTATATTGAAGTACCTCGACAGCCATTGTAATACTGGGCAGCAAAGGGAAATTCTATAAGGCTCATCGGTAATTCCGTAAGTGCGAAAAGGAGCTTACCAGCGATATTTGTGTTATAGAAAAACAGGTAGAAAATCATGGAAACGCTAAAGTTCAAAACCAATATAAAATGCGGTGGATGCATCGCAACCGTAACGCCATTTCTGAACGAAGCTGTTGGCGAGGGGAATTGGCAAGTCGATACACTAGACCCGAAAAAAGTATTGACTGTTGAAACATCGACGGCCGAAATTGTTAAACGGGCAATTGAGAAAGCGGGCTATAAAGCGGAGCCGCTAAACTAGTAAAATGATGACAACAGCCATTTTCGATTCAGACAGGCAAGCCGTCAAACGTAGTAGTTCGCTGGAGATTCGGAAAACGTATCCAGTATTGGAGATGACCTGTGCGGCTTGTGCCGTTAGTGTCGAGTCGATATTGAAACACACGCCCGGAGTCATCGATGCAGGGGTGAACTATGCCAACCAGAGCGCCTGGGTACAGTTCAACCCAAAAACTGTAACACCAACCGAACTGCAAAACGCCGTTCGGGCAATAGGTTACGACATTATAATCGAAACCGAAGCTGATGGAGTCGATGTTCGGCAAATGCAGGAAGAAGCACAACAGAAACGGGTACAGAGTCTTAAAAAGCGAACCGTCTGGGCGTTGATACTGGCTTTGCCTGTCGTCATCATTGGCATGTTCTTTATGTCGCTGCCGTATGGTAATTACATCAT
>JANXVQ010000639.1 GCA_025351545.1 Spirosoma sp. | reverse complement strand
ATGGGGTCGGTGGGAATTTCACCGGAACCAATCTTTCCTACTACCTGCTGGACTTCAGGAAACTGGCTCAGCAGAATCTGCTCCGCTTTGTTGGTGGCATCGGTCGTCTCCAGCAACGAACTACCCGTTAGCGTCCGGGTCTCGACGGCAAAATCGCCTTCGTCAAGTTGGGGTATAAATTCACCGCCCATGCGGGTAAACAGAAAAACGGTCCCGATCAGCAAGGCCACTGCCCCGCTCAGAATAAGTACCTTTTGGTTTAGTGCCCCCAGCAGTATTGGCTCATAGGCCCCCTGAATGCGCTTCATGATCTTGTCGGAGAAGGTTTCCCGGTGGACAATGTTCTTGCTCAGCAGCAGGGTCGAAATCATCGGCACATAGGTGAGCGAGAGAATAAACGCGCCCAGAATGGCAAAGCCCACCGTCAGGGCCATCGGCCGGAACATTTTGCCCTCGATGCCGGATAGGGCCAGAATCGGCAGGTAGACGATCAGAATAATGATTTCGCCGAATGCGGCCGATGAGCGAATGCGCCCCGCCGACAGAAAAACTTCATCGTCCATCTCCTGCTGTGTCAGAGTCTTGTCTTTGTTGCGTAGGGTGATGTGATGCAGCGTGGCTTCCACGATGATAACGGCCCCGTCCACGATCAGGCCAAAGTCAATAGCGCCCAGACTCATCAGGTTGCCCAACACCCCAAAAATGTTCATCATGGAAATGGCAAACAGCAGAGCCAGCGGAATAACCGAAGCCACTACGAAGCCCGCCCGGAAGTTGCCCAGCAGCAGCACCAGCACGAAAATAACAATAACCGCCCCTTCGAGCAGGTTATGTTCGACAGTACCGATGGCATTATTAACCATTTTGGTCCGGTCCAGAAACGGTATAATCTGAACGCCTTCGGGCAAGGTTTTCTGAATGTCGGCAATCTTATTTTTCACTCGTTTAATAACGGCTGCTGAGTTGTCCCCTTTAATCATCATCACGATAGCACCCACGGTCTCACCCTGTCCATTGCGGGTGACGGCCCCGTAACGCACCGCCGACCCGATGTTTACCTGCGCCACATCCCGAACCCGAACGGGCAGGTTTTGGGCATTGAGCCGGATCACGATATCGGCAATGTCATTGATGGAGCTTATCAAGCCATCAGAGCGGATAAAATAGGCATTCGGTCTTTTATCGATATAAGCCCCGCCCGTATTCTGGTTGTTCTGTTGCAGGGCCGTAAAAATGTCGGTGATGGTAATGCCCACGCTGCGGAGCCGGTCAGGATCAACGGAAATTTCGTATTGTTTCAGCAAGCCCCCAAAGCTGCTGACATCGGCCACGCCGGGCGTACCCAGTAGACCGCGCCGGATGGTCCAGTCCTGAATGGTGCGCAGGTCGGTGAGTGAGTACTTGGTCTCATACCCTTTCCTGGGCATAACGGTGTACTGAAAGATTTCACCCAGTCCCGTCGTCACCGGGGCCATCGTTGGAGTACCTACGCCGGGCGGGATTTGACCGGTCACATTTTGCAGTCGTTCGGCAATCTGTTGCCTGGCCCAATACACATCCGTCGCGTCGGTGAAGACCACTGTTACGATGGAAAGCCCGAACCGGGAAAACGACCGAATCTCGGTCAGACCGGGAATGTTCGACAGGCCCACCTCAATGGGAAAGGTCACTAACCGCTCGATGTCTTCAGCCGCCAGCGAGGGGCTGCTGGTAATAACCTGCACCTGATTGTTGGTGATGTCGGGCACCGCATCAATGGGAAGCTGCGTGACCGACCAGCCGCCCCAGATAATGAGCGCGAGCGTCAGCAGGCCCACGATCAGTTTGTTTCGGATGGAAAACAGAATGATTTGGTTGAGCATTATAGCGATATGTAATAAGGAAGGGCCAGACGGCTCCAGCCCGCGAAGCAGGGTAGCGCCGGGGGTAGTACTAACCGTTAAGAAAATGGAGTAGTGAGCATTTTCCGATGATTAGGGGAAATGCCGGAATTGCCGTTAACTCGGACGAGTCAGGCGGGGATAAGGAAAGTAGGGGGTGCGCGGAGGGGTCGGTAACGTTGCTGACCGGGCGGAGCTTTAGCCTGGTCGGGTGGCCAGCCAACGGTTTGGTCCGGCTCGTATACTCTTTTGGAGAAAGGTAACGAACTGTTGTAGCCAACAGCGGCCATGACCGGCATCGCCTGATGAGAGGTCGGTGTGAGAGATCCAAAGCCAGTTACGCCCGGCGAATGCTGGTGGTTTGTCCACCAGTCCGGTTCATCTTCGCCGTCGTCATGCTGATCGGAATCGTGGTGATGCGCATCCGTTCCTCCCTGATGGGCTACGGCCCCGTCGTGGTGGTGATGGTGCGGCAACAAATCATGCCCAAGCAGGAGTGCGTAGGTGAGCCAGAGCAGGGCGATTATGGTGAAGCGACGGGGCATCTGGTAGTAAAGGTAGCCAATCGTGTTTTTCCTGCCTAACCTTAATCGAGTCAATAACCCTACGGCAGCTATGGGATGAACCTACCTGTGGTTTATCTCGTGTAACCCACCCCGAAGTTAGATTAAACCCGGTTTTCCGTTAGCCCTTCAGGTACCGTAGCTGGTTTTGATGAGTGCCAATACGGTGTTTGCAGCTTTTGACGTGCAGCTACTGAAGCGGAGTATGAAAGGACGTTAAAGCGGAAAAAATAAGTCGTTAAACTCGCGCATGGTTACGATTTCTGTTATACCAAATCGCTTTACCGTCTGTAAATCAGGGTCGCCTGATATAAGAAAATTGGCCTCGCAGTCCTTTGCTAAGGCCAATAGATAATCATCGTCAGGATCTCGACAGACTGTTACAGTTGACCAGGGAACGAACATCACTGTTTTTTCCCTGGCCCATCGTTTGAAACGATCTGCCTGTTCAGGGGAAATGTATCGACGCATATTCCTACGTCCTATCACATCATCATACTCGAATAGCAAATGTGCTGAGATGATGATACTAAACCGTGGGTCGTTCAGAATACGGAACAGGCTTCGTCTTGATCGCTCACTGATGCTGGCACTGACATACCAGTTAGCGTCAAAAATGACGCGGTATGGATGACTGGCGATCACGACGGGCAGCTTTCATTTCAGCAACAATATCATCCATTGATAGATCAACGTTGGGCAACTCCTTGTTTAGAATGTCAAAATCTACCTTCCACGGGGTCTTATCTGCAGTTGAGGTAGCTTGTTGACTTAATAAAGCCTTGGCAGAATATTCCACCATTTGGTCCAGTCGAAGCCATCTTGTAAACTGATAGGTTGGACCCTCTTCAAAGTCGTTCCCTTTAACATAATCAGTAGCTATTAAAAGCGTACTGCCGAATTGGTTAGATTGTTTGAGGGCTATCATCAGTTAAGCTATTAAAACTGTAGAAAGATAATTTCAAAATGATTACTATCATCAGCAATGGATTGAGCAGCGTATATTCATTAGCGTCCAGTAATCCATGAGCAACCCTATTACGCAAATTCAGGCCCATTTTAAGGGACATAATGTATTGAATAAATAATCGATCTGCCTCACTAAACCCAGAGGGGCTATCGGGTGTCTCTTTAAGAGAACGGAGTAGTTCATCAATGTTCTTCTCCATTTTGACGGTGTATTCACCTTTTTGTTTGTTAGTAAACGTAGGAATGTCCGCCAGTTTGCATAAAAAACGCAATAAGTATTCGCCCTTTGTAACCAAAATATCAGTTGGCGCAATAAAACTATTAATGTGTTCAGGCGTATTTTTAATACGATCAAGCTCATCAAAGAACAGTTGAAGGCCGGGTTTGACTACATCTAACGGGCAGATACTATACTCATACCCATTATATTTCACGTCATGTTGCTGACCAATCCAGGATTCTTCTAATCGGTCTGTTATAGCTTCATAAGATAGCTTTCCCGCTCTATAGGCTTCAAAAAAGAATTGAATAAGAGTTTGAGAACCAACCTGAAATGTCAAATCATAGGCCTGCCAAAAACTATGTTGTCGTTTTTCAGCCTCCAATTCAAAAACCTCAACTGTATTACCGACTTTGTCAATTACCGATAATGAGGAGAATTTGTGTATAAAACTTTGTTCATAACTTTCCTCACCCATTTTTTCAATTTGCTGTAGGGGCGGGAACATAGGTGTTAGACCCAATAATCTAACTAAATCAGCAGCTTCACTTTGGGCAACCTGCTCTCGTACAGCATTGGCAATTCGTTGAGATTCATCTTTAGGCAGCGTTGAATATACCTCTCCGAGCCGAAACTCGCGCCTTATCTCGTCATACTGATGGGCTAATTCCTGCTCTTTTAATATATTTCCCTGCTTTTTATAAATAGTAAGCGCTTTTTCGACAAAATCGACGGCCGCCATATTACCGGAAGCCTTTGCTGGTCCGACCATCGACTCAAATTGCTGAGCCTTTAACGTTTGCCAATCGTATCTTGTGTTACCAATCAAGTCTGCCAGCTTCTGTGATATATCACAGATATAAATCGCTCCCCAAGCGTAAGTTCGCGCCAAAACGAGTGCTGCCTTATAATTTTGATCTAAGTAAGTCTCCAATAAAACCTGCTTTTCAAACTCTTTTTTGTACGTTATCGCAAAATTAGTTAGATCAATCATAGAGCGCAGGGTGCTACCATGATTGACATTCCAAGTGTTATGAATTTTAGTACAAAAGTGAATAAAGTTAACAAACAGCGTATTGATTTTACTGTCATTCAGCCGTTTAGAGGCAATCTGAAAAGCATGGCCTAAGGTTATACGTAGGTCAAGGAAATAATAATTACGTTCATTGTCGGGTAATGCCTTCTGATAGTAATCTCTGCTCAAACTGTGTAAATCATTCAGTAGTATAAGTACTTGCTGATTGCTTTTAAATTGGTTCAAATAGTACAAAACAAGCCCATACACAACACGGGCGTAAAGGTCTTGTGTTGCATTGAACCGGTCTGCAATGTAAAGTAGATCTTCAGGAGTTAAATCGTTTTTATCTGGCCAGACGAAAGGTATTTCGTCACCTGATTCTAACCTGTTTACACCGGCCATTTGATAAGAAATACCTTCTTCAGGAGTAATGACAAATGCGAAAACCCACCGTTCAACTTCAGTCTGTCGAAGTAAACTTGTGAAACCCAAAGACTCCAACTGACTGTAAGTTTCCTGGAACGCTGTGTTTAGATCATGTTTTTGCCTAACATCCCAAATGCCGCTATCTATCTTCTTATGAAGCTCTTCTAAAGGATTCATCGCTAAGTTAACTTGCCGAATGTACGATTATTTCGGTAGCTGTGGGTTTAACAATTAAACGCTCGCGGACCTTTCTATTAACATTCGACAGACGTTGTTGCGTTCAACAACGATAAAAGCCGCCATTATTGGCGGCTTTTATAAACAAAAATTGTGCGCAGTTACACCAGTACCTCAACCTTGAAACCAGCCTGTACCACAGCCGCTTTAACAGTCTCAGTCGTTACGCCATCTGCGTTAACAGTCAGCACTTTATCGGGATTTTGCGTATCGACTTGCCAGTTGCCTTCGCCAACTGACTGGTTCAGAAAAGGCGTCACGGTGGCGATGCAGCCCCCGCACTTAATGTTTGTTTTCAGTTTGATCGTTTCCATGAGCTTTATCTGTGTCATTTATTCTGGTCAGACAAAGGTCGCTTGGTGTTGCCCCGAACCCGTTATACAATTCCCGGCTGAGTTATCAATTTTTTTCCGGTAAGCTGCTACCAGCTACTACCGACGTTTCATCAATATTGGATCGTCAGGGCCTCGTTCGGTGTATGGAAGCCGCCGGAAAAGGTCGAATA
>JANXVQ010000628.1 GCA_025351545.1 Spirosoma sp. | reverse complement strand
CATTCGACGATGAGACCATGAACGAACCATCTGTCACGAACACATTTTTGCAGGCATGAACCTGATTAAACTTGTTGAGGACTGACGTTTTTGGGTCTTCCCCATGCGGGCTGTTCCCATTTCGTGAATACCCAACAAAAGCCTGTTATGTCTAGTTAATACCCTGCGTTTTGCTTTATTTTATCCTTTGTCGATCTGACTTTGGGGAATGGGAAACACCAGATTGGTGTCGGTCAGCGTAGTTACCAGACGAATCTGATCTTTTTTGCTGTTTAACAGGAGGACCGCTTATTTATAGAGACTATAATTGGATAAACTTAATTATAGATTCACAAAAGACAATTAGTTTATAAAAGACAGGTTGGCGACGCGTTGTAAAAATAGATAGCAGGCTTCCTTGTTGGCCAGGATTTATATCAGTGGTGCCAACAGGTCATATTGTGGGTACTAATTGCCGTATACTGCCCGCCTGCTTGAATCATACAATTGGCTTTCTCCGAAATAATCAATGCAAAAGGGTAGCGATGGCCCTAAATCGTCTTATTTCAGTAGGACCTCGTAACCTACTCTCTCATGAATTCTCTTCGTGCTTTATTCATTGCCGGCATTATAACATTCTTCCAGTTATCCGTTCAGGCCGCTAAAGTCGATACGGTCGAAACCTATAGTTTATCCATGAAGAAAACGATCAAGGCGGTCATTATGACCCCAGATTCATATTCCATTGGGCAGGAGTTTCCGGTTGTGTATTTGCTTCATGGCTACGGCGGTACTTATAGCGATTGGGCAAAAAAAGTGCCCGCTCTTGGCAATGCTGCCGACGCTCAAAAAATGATTATTGTTTGCCCGGATGGTAATATCGGCAGTTGGTATTTCGATAGTCCGGCAGATCCCTCGTTCAAGTACGAAACCTATGTTGCCGATGAGCTGGTAAGCTGGGTCGATGGACATTATAAGACGATCAAAAACCGAGCAGGTCGCGCCATTACGGGCCTAAGTATGGGCGGTCATGGCGCGTTGTACCTCGCATTCAGGCATCAGGCCGTTTTTGGCGCTGCCGGTAGTATGAGTGGTGGCGTTGACATTCGGCCTTTCCCCAACAACTGGGACATGGCCAAACGCCTGGGCACCTATGCTCAATTCCCGGAGCGATGGGAGCAAAATACGGTCACTAATTTGCTTTACTTGCTCACACCGGGCGCTCTGTCGTTGATCATTGATTGCGGCACCGAAGACTTTTTCTTTCGCGTTAATAATAATCTGCACGACAAGTTATTGGAACGCAATATTCCCCACGATTACATCACCCGGCCCGGTGGCCATAACTGGAATTACTGGACGAACGCGATAGCATATCAATTGCTTTTTATGCGACAGTATTTTGATAAACCGAGACCTAATTGATGATGTCAATTTAAGCAAACACGCAGAATTAAATTATTTATGGCTGTGTAGGTCGGCCGTTGCCGTCACACCACGCACCAAAGAGCACATAGATTTAAATTATTGATTTTGAGCACTTTAGCAATCTATTCTTTTTACGGTCCGCCGTTTCGGTCCCGCTGTGGTTAACTTTTTTTATTACATAAGCGGCTTTTCACTCTTTAACACTTTCGCTCTTTAACTATGTATCGCCTTCTCTTTCTGGGTTGCCTGCTCCTGCTGGTGTCTCCTTCGGCCCACGCACAAAATAAGGTTCGGATTGCTTGTATCGGCAATAGCATTACGTACGGTCATGGGGTTGCAAATCGGACGCAGAATTCATATCCCGCCCAACTGCAAACGCTATTGGGTGCTAACTATGACGTGATGAATTTTGGCGTGAGTGCCAAAACCGTAATCAGCAACGTCGATAACGCATACGTTGCGACATCGGCCTATCAGGAAGCGTTGAAAAGCAATCCCGATCTGGTTTTTATCAAATTAGGGACGAATGATAGCCGCTTACCCTATCGCTTACAGATTGATGCGTTTGCGCCCGATTACAAACGTCTAATCCAATCGTTCAGGGCATTGTCCACACACCCGCGCATTGTTTTGCTGTTGCCCGTGGCTTCTTTCCTGACAGATACAACCCGGCAAACAGATCAGGCTATTTCAACGTTAATTATCCCCCGAATTCGTCAGGTGGCTTTCGACGAAAAATGCGAACTTATTGATTTACATTCCTTATTTATTAACCATCCTGACTACTTCCCAGACAAACTACACCCCGATTCGGTAGGCGCAACCGTCATTGCCAAAAGACTCTTCGAAGTGGTAATTAGTCAGGAAGAAAAGGGGTTTAACTTCTTTCAAAAAATAGGTGAGCCGATTAACATTTCGTCTTTTTACGGCTACGACTGTGCTGACTTTTTGCAGGACGGCAGAGCTTGTAAAGTGGTTAAACCGCGACGAGCCGCCAAAGGACTCCCCTGGATATGGCGGGCGCGGTTCTGGGGCCATGAACCACAAACCGACATTGCCTTGCTGGATCGTGGTTTTCATGTGGTGTATTGCGATGTGGCCGAATTGTATGGTAATGCTGAGGCTATTGCCGCGTGGAATAAATTTTATGCATTTGCCCATAACGCTGGTTTGGCGCCAAAGGTAGCCTTGGAAGGGCTCAGTCGCGGAGGTGTTTATGTGTATAATTGGGCCGCCGTAAATCCTGAAAAAGTGGCCTGCGTGTACGTTGATGCGCCGGTGCTGGATTTAAAAAGCTGGCCGGGCGGTAAGGGACAAAGCAAA